>CAKUSI010000013.1 GCA_934678955.1 uncultured Austwickia sp.
GACCACCAGCGCCGGTGGCCCCTACCCCACCGGCGACATCACCCACACCTATACGAAGAGCGGCACCTACGCGCCCAGCGCCGCCACCGTCCTGACCGCCGACTACCGCCTCGCCGACGGCCCCTGGCAACCCATCACCGGAACCGCATCCCGCACCACCACACTCGGCCCACTCGAGGTCCTCGCCGTCCGCCCCGTCCTCGTCGTCGACGATCCCTGACAGGTCCCCAGCGGCAGCCAGCTGGATATCCACAGCCCCTCCAACGGGAGAACCGCAGGTCATGTGCTGTGGATAAGCGTTCACGCGAAGCGCCTGCTCGGCACCATCGTCCGTATGGACCTCGCTCCCATCGACAGCACATCGCGCAGCCGCCGTGACGCGGCCGATCTGCGGATGGCGGTGATCGCCGCGGGCGGCGTCGCGTCCTATGGCGACCTCGTCGCCGCCACCTCGAAGCGCACCGTGCAGAGTGGTCTCCAGGCAGGGGAGATCGTGCGCGTGGCCCGTGGGCGCTACTCGCTACCCGTGAGCCCGGAACTCGGCGTGAAGGGCGGGTTCCCCGGCACTCGATTCATGGAAGCCGCGGATCGATCCGCGCAGCGCGCCACGCGCGTGAGTACCCACCGAGGCGTCGCCCGCGCTCACGCGGCGATCCTGTCGCACCGCAGCGCCGCCGAATACCACCAGTTCCCCCTCCTCGTCGACCCCGACCGTCCGGAGGTCATCGCCATCCGGGGCAGACGCGCCACGCGGGGACTGCACGCTCACGCCGTGGTCCGGTACCGGTCGCTGCCGCCCCACCAGCACGAGGATTCCGTCACCACCCCGGCGCGAACTGTCCTTGACTGTGCGGCGGACCTCCCCTTCGCGGAGGCGCTCGCCATCGCCGACTCCGCACTCCGCTCCACAAAACGACCACGCTCCGATGGCCACGCGCGAGGAACTTCTGCTGGGGGTCGATGCCATGGCGACGCAAGTGCGTCCGCGAGTGCGCGAGATCATCGCGTCGGCCGACGGTCGCGCGGCGAATCCCTTCGAGTCGGCGATGCGTGCGATCGCCATGCACGTGGAGGGGACCAACTTCATCCCGCAGTTCCCGATCATGAGCTTCGACGTCACGCACACAGTCGACCTTGCTGACGAGGAGCTTCGTCTGGCGCTGGAGGCGGAAAGCTACACGTGGCATGGCACCAGAGAGGGCTTCGATCGTGATTGCTGGCGCTACGACTGCCTGACCGTCGACGGCTGGATCGTCCTGCGTTTCACCTGGTTCGCGATCATGCGGGACCCCGATTGGGTTCGCGAGATCATCGAGGCAGCCGTAGCGCGAGCGCGCACGCGCCGTGGGTGCCCCCAATGCGGGCAAATCGTCGCCTGATGTTCCGAGCGACCTACGCGATCGAAAAGTCGACCCCTGCGAGACGCACGCGACCTGCGCTCTTGTCATCACGCGCCCGTGCATTGAGCGATCGAGTAGGTCGCTCGGAACACATCTCACCATCCGGACGGGCTCGGGGCTCCGCAAGCGGCCTGAGAAGCCGCCCATGAGCAATAGCCCGCGCCCAACACCCACCGTCTCGGGACACTTCCCGCCCATGGGCGACAGGTGAGGCGGAAACCGGGGCGCCACCCGGACTCTTCCCGCCCGCGGGCAAGGGACCGGGCCAAAAGCCGGGCCTCTCGCGCGCACTTCCCGCCCATGGGCGACATGTGAGGCCGGAAACCTGGGGTTCCGGCGGACACTTCCCGCCCATGGGCGGCAAGTGAGGCGGAAACCCGGGCGCCACCCGGACACTTCCCGCCCACGGGCGGAGGGCGCCCCGGCGGCGGACTGGCCACAAGGCGGTGGAAGCCGACGCTCCGGCGCGCGAAGATAGACCCCGAGCGCGCAGGACGCTCCGACCGAGTGGGGCCCACCGCACGAATGAGATCGAAAACGCTTCGGCCAGGCCGGCTACCAGAGCGGCGACCGTCGCAGACCTTCATCCCGGCGGTCGCCTCCACTCCGATCGGTCGGCGCCCCCGCAGCAGAACCCACGAGCGAAGGACTGCCATGAAGACCCTGATCAGCAATGGGACCATCTGCCTGGAGGGCGAGGTCGTCAAGGCCGACCTCGCGATCCGCGACGAGACGGTCGAAGCGATCGGCACGGGCTTCGCGGCGGAGGATTTCGACACGGTCATCGACGCGACCGGCAAATACGTCATGCCCGGCGGCGTCGACGCCCACACGCACATGGCGCTGCAGCAGACACCGAAGTACCGCGCCTGCGACGACTTCTTCGACGGCGGCGCCGCGGCGGCCTGCGGCGGGACCACCACGATCATCGACCACATGGGATTCGGCGAGCCGGGCTGCACGTTGGAGTCGCGCTTCGAGGAATACAAGGGCCTCGCCGAGCGGTGCCCCATCGACTACAGCTTCCACGGCGTCTTCCAGCACGTGAACGACGATGTCCTCGCCGAGTTGGAGCGCCTGGTGGGCGAGAAGGGTTACCAGAGCTACAAGGCCTACACCACCTACGGATTCCCGATCCACGACGACGGGCTCCTCGAGATCCTGCAGGTCATGAAGCGCACGGACGGGCTGCTCACCGTCCACTCCGAGAACGACGCCATCTGCAACACGCTGCGCCAGCAGTTCGCCGAGCAGGGGCACCTGGAGCCGATCTACCACGCCCTGTCCCGCCCGAACGCCGCCGAGGCCGAGGCCGTCGGCCGCCTAGTGCAGTTGGCGAAGGTCGCCGACGACGCGCCGCTCTACATCGTCCACATGTCCGCCCACGAGAGCCTGGAACCGGTCCGGGCCGCCCGCGCCGCCGGGCAGCAGAACATCTTCGTGGAGACCTGCACGCAGTACCTGATGCTCACCGACAAGCTCTTCTCCGAGGGCGGGCCGAGCAAGGGCATCCTCTACATGCTCGCCCCGCCGCTGCGCAAGGAGATCGACAACGTCGAGCTGTGGAAGGGCGTCGCGGAGGGCGACGTGCAGGTCGTGGCCACCGACCACTGCCCGTTCAAGCCGGAGCAGAAGCTGGAGCACGTCGACGACTACCGCGGCGCCCCCGGCGGCATGTCCGGCGTGGAGGAGCGGATGCCGATCCTGTTCTCCGAGGGGGTCCAGAAGGGGCGCCTCAGCCTCGAACGATTCGTGCAGGTCACGGCCGCGAACCCGGCCCGGATCTTCGGCATGTACCCCACCAAGGGCACCCTGGTACCCGGCAGCGACGCCGACGTGACGATCATCGACCCCCACCGCAGCCGGGTCTTCGCCAAGGACAACCTGCGCACCACGGCCGGGTACTCCCCCTACGAGGGCCTGCAGGTCGACTGCGTCATCGACACGGTCCTGTCCCGCGGCGCCCTCGTCGCGAAGGACAACGAGTTCGTCGGCGAGCGGGGCCGCGGCCGGATGGTCCCGCGGCGCCCGGGCGTGTCCACCGTGCGCTGAGCCAGGCGACCGTACGCCGAATGTGGCGCAACTCCGGTCCGTCCGCCGCGACCTCTAGGTGGCCGTAGGGAAGACTGTCGGACGGAGCGCCGCCCCGACGGCGGTCCGGGAAGGACGGGGACAGTGGAGGCGAAGGACTGGGACGCGCGGTATGCGGCGGAGCGGCAATGGTCGATCGAGCCCAACCGGTGGGTCGTCCACGAGCTGTCGACCCTGGTGCCCGGGCGGGCGCTCGACGTCGCTTGCGGCGAGGGACGCAACGCGATCTGGCTGGCAGAGCAGGGCTGGTCGGTGCTTGGCGTCGACTACTCGCAGCAGGCGCTCGACCGCGCGGTCGAGGCGGCGGCACTCGCCCAGGCGAAGGCTGCCGAACCGCTGGACCTGGAATGGGAGCGCCGCGACATCACCGAGCGTGACGGCATGGCCGGCCAGTTCGACCTCGTGCTGTGCTGTTACCTCCACCTCGTGCCCTACGAGCGCACGCCTGTCTTCCGTGCCGCGGCCGGCGCCGTGGCGCCCGGCGGGACGCTCCTGGTGATCGGTCACGATTCCACGAATCTCGAGGAGGGGTACGGGGGCCCGAAGGACCTCGAAGTCCTGTTCACCGCTCAGGACGTGGATGCCGACCTGCGCGACATCGTGTCCTCCGGGTCGTGGGAGGTCGAGCGGTCCTCCCGGGTGGCGCGCGAGGTCGAGACCGATCTGGGCCCGAAGGTCGCCTGGGACGCCCTCTATCGGGCCCGGCGACCCGACCGCAGCAAGGACGAGCTGACCTTCGCCCTGCCCGCCGAGCAGCCGGCCGACTGACTCGGTCGGTTAGCGACCCTCCGGTCCCATCAGGTCGAGGAGCCGCTCCACCTGGCTCGCCGGCGCCGCGGGCTTCGGGAGCTCGACCGCCTCCACGACCAGAACGGTCACGTTGTCCCGCCCGCCCGCGGCCAGCGCGGCCTCCTGCAGGGCCAGCGCCGCGTCCTGCGGGTCGGGCCGGTCGAGGAGGATCCTGGCGATCTCCTGATCGTGGACCTCATCGGTGAGACCGTCCGAGCACAACAGGATCCGGTCGCCGACGACTGCGGGCAACACCCATCGGTCGACCTCGGGCACTCCCCCCAAGCCGCCGCCCAGAGCGCGCGTGATCACATGCCCGCCGGGCAGGTTGCGCGCGACGTCCCGGTCCAGACCCATCTCGTCGCTGAGTTCCTGCACGCGCGAGTGGTCCACGGAGATCTGCTCCAGCGAGCCACCGGACAACCGGTATGCCCGCGAGTCGCCCACGTTGAAGACCAGCCATCCCACACGGCCCTCCAGGACCGTGAGACCGGCACCCACCACGGTCGTCCCGGGGGCGGCAGGATCGGTGCCGGCCAGATTCGCGATGCGGACCGCGGCCTCGTCGATCGCGCCGAGCACGTCGTCATCGCTCACCCAGGGACCCCGGATCCGGGAAAACGCCTGTATGGCCGCCTCGGAGGCCGCCTCCCCGCGCGCGTGCCCGCCCATCCCGTCGGCCACCACGAAGACCGGCGGACCCGCCAGGAATCCGTCCTGCTGGTAAGGCCGCACCCGCCCCGGGTGCGTGGTCACGCCCCAGGCCAGCCGGCACCCCGGCGCGCTCGCGCCGACCATGGCAGCTCCGTCGTGCATGACACCCCCTCCCGGATCATCCATCCGAACAGATCGGCCGTACGGCAAGAATCCCGAGCGTGACGGGCACCCGCCGTCCACCCAGAGACGGGAGGCTACCCCGCGGGTGACCTACCCGGTACCGGCCAGGTCGCCCGCCGTCGCCTTGCGCACCACCAGCCGGGTCCACGCGCCCACGTAGATCCGGTCATCGTCGCTGATCTCGACCCGCTGACCGGCAGTGATCGGTTGCGCCGGCAGCGGACCGCTGGCCGGGCCCACGAACGTACCGTTACTCGAGCCGAGATCCTCGATCCACCAGCGTGTCCCGTCGGTCGTGAACTCCGCGTGCCGCCGGCTCACCCCGCTGTCAGCGCCGCAGTCCACCTCGGGGACGACGCGGCGACTGGCCGAGTACCGCCCGATCAACGCCCGGCCCCGCAGCCGCACGACCTCCGGCACGCCCGGGGACGGGCACTCCTCGCCGGTCTCCTGCGCCTCGAACCACCCCGGGTCGACCCACACCTCCACGACCCAGTCCCCCTTGGCCTGGCGCGACGGGGCGCGCGTGGAGGACGAGGCCACAGAAGACAGGTATGGCGTCGCGGCCGGCGGAGAGCTCGGCGCGGGTGGGGGGCTCGGCATCGGCACCGGCGAAGGGCCGGGCGCGGGTTCGGCGACGGGCATCGGCACCGGAGGCCCGCCCGGCGCGGGTTCGGCGACGGGCATCTGGGAGGTCGGGGGCGGCTCCGGGCCGTTGTCGGGGTCGGGATCCGCATCGGGCTCCGGGCCTGCCACCGAGTCGCCGTCCCGTGCCCCGCCGGGCTTCTCGCCCGACTCCGCACCTTCGCCCGACTCCGCGCCTTCCCCCGAGTCCGCGTCTTCGGCCGAGTCCGCGTCCCCGTCGGTAGCGTTGCCCTCAGCCTCGAACACGGCATTCCTATCAGCGTCAGCGTCCTCGGCCACGACCCTAGGGGCTACGCGCGTGTCCAGGGCGGCCAGCTTCTCGGCGAGCGGCCGGGGCAGCGCGCCGGTCGTGAAGTCATAGCCGCAGCTCTCGCAGAACAGGTGCGCCGCGCTCGCGGGTGCCCCGCAGTGCGGGCAGGACCGGACCTCCCCGCCCCCCGAGGCATCCTCACGGGCTTCAATCACTTCATCCGACACATCGAGGCCGCCGGTGGAGGGCGTCCCAACCGATGACCTCCCCGTCGCGGAGCCCCCGCCCGGAGCCGCCGACGGAGCCGCGCCCGGCATCGCCGCCGCCAGCGAGGCGGGCCCGGTCATCGGCGCGCCGCAGGTGTCGCAGTAGTCGTCGGCCTCGCTCTCGTGGCCGACAGGGCAGATCGGGCTCACTTGCGGACCCGCGTGGTCTTCGTCGAGGCCGTGTCGAGCGCCATCTCGTCCAGCTTGTCCACGTCGCGGCGGAGGTGGATGCGCCCGGTCGCGGCGTCCTCGATGTCCACGACCCGGCGCAGACGGTCGGTCGCCCCAGCGTCGCCCGTCTCGGCGGCGAGCTGGACCGCGCGGCCGAGTTTGGTGGTGGCCGTGGCGTCGTCGCCGACGGCCTTCGCGGCCAGCCCCGCCTGGATGGCCGACGCCAACTCGGTCTGCCCCGTGTAATGCGCGACCTCCGGGCTGATCTGCGCGGTCAGGCCGGCGTCGCCCGACCACTTCGCCTTCACCAGACCCTGGGCGACCATCTGGCCGCCGACGATGAGCTGCACCCGGGAGGCGAGCTGCTCCTGGCCGACGGCCTTCGGCGCGAGTCGCACCGCGACGTGGTAGTCGCGCGTCTCGTCGCCCCAGGCTCCGGTCGGGTACGCGCCGGTCAGCGCGTTCACCTCACGCCTGCGATGCGTGATGTCCTCCAGTGTCGGGGCCACCTGCCGGACAAAGAGCACCTGGGCCCCCTGGGGCGCCCATACGTTCAGCGTCGCCTCGGCCACCCCTCGGCCCATCGACGCGCGCATCAGCGACTCGAACTCGCTCGCCATGTCCTCCCGGCGCGGGATCAGGTCCACGGTCCCCAGCAGCGCCTGGGCGATCCGGCGCACCTCGTCGACCTGCCAGGCGGCGCCGAGTCCGCGGCAGTCGGCCTGGAACTTGCCGCGCACCGCGTTGATCGCGCGGGTCAGCTGCTCGGACGTCTCGTGCTGGTTCTCCCCGTCGGTCAGCAGGATCACATGCCGCTGCGCCAGCGACGGCACGGTGTCGAAGAGCTGCGCGGCGGCCAGGAGCCACGTGCCCATCGCCGTACCGCCGTCCGCGCGCAGCTGCCGTAGCGACGCCTTCGCCGCCTCACGCGTCTGCGGATTCATGCGCACCATGGCCGCGGAATACCCGTCCGGGTAGCACAGCCGCGCTTGGTGGTTGCCCGCGACGATCGCGAACCACACGCCGTCCAGGATCTGGTCGAGGGCCGACGACGCCGCGTACTGGGCCGCCGCCACCCCCGCCGCCTCCATCGAGCGGGACGTGTCGACGACGATGATCTCCCCGGCATCGCCGGAGCCGGTCTGCCCCGCGCCGCCCGCGCCGGCGCACGTGATCGTGACGATCGCGTGCGCGTCGGTGCCGCCCTCGGGCAGGAACTCGTTCTGGTAGACGGTCGCGGTGAAGTCCGCCATCGCTGCCTTCCTCCTCAGCCCTGCGCGCCCTGGCGGCGCTCGTCGCCCGCCACGGGCCCGTCGGATCGCTCCTGCGACCGTACGCCGCGCGGGTCGCTCTCGCCGACGCCGGGGCGCTCCTCGACCGGCGCCGCGACCGGACCGCTGGCGCCCGGCTCGCCCGCGACGCGATCGATCGCGCCCGGATCGGTCGCGCCCGGCTCCGGAAGCGGATCGGTCCCGCCATGTTCGGTCGTGGCCGGTTCCGCGAGTGGATCGGTCACGGTCGGGTCGGGGTAGAGCCGCGCGAGCGCGACCGTGATGTTGTCGTGGCCGCCCTGCGCGTTGGCCCAGTCGACGAGCCGCCGCGCGACCGCCACGGGATCGCCGTCGGGGGCCCGGCCCCGCCCCCCGGTGCCGTCGTCGGTGGCCTGGTCAGGGGCGTCGCCCTCCGCGTCGCGGTCCGCCGCGGGCGGGCCCGCCTCCTCTGCCAGCGCGTCTGCGAGGACCGCTGCGAGCTGGCCGGGTTCGGAGGCGTAGTTCCACAGCCCGTCCGAACACAGCAGCAGCCACCCTGGCTCGCTCACGTCGAGTGCTGTCGCCACGGGGGCGTGGTCGGGCGCGTCGGGGCCGAGCCAGCGGGTGATCGTATGCGCGTGCGGGCCGCTCTCGGCCTCCTCGCGGGACGCGCCGGCCCGGATCGCCTCGGCAGCCCACGAGTCATCGCTGGTCAGGAGGGTTGCCTCGCCGCGATCGGAAAACCAGTACGCCCGCGAATCGCCCACGTTGCCAATGACGGCCACGCCGTCCTCAACGGCCGCGGCCACCAGCGTGCATGAGGGCCCACCGCTCTCGTCCCCATACGGGGGCGGCTCGTCCCTCGGGTCCGGCGGCAACGCGCCGACCGCGACGACGGCCTCGTTGGCCGCGTCGGCGGCCGCCTCCAGGCGTCGGCCCAGCGCTCCCACCAGGGCTTCCTTCACGCCCATCCCGCGGGCGCGGGACACCGCCAACACTTCGACCGCCGCCTGCGCGGCCGCGAGGCTGGCCCGCGCGGATCGCGGTGCGGTCGAAACGCCGTCGCACACCACCAGCGCGGCGCGCAACCCGCCGGAGGGCGACGGCTGGGCGCGCAGCGCCAGGGCGTCCTCGTTGCCGGGGTGCCGCACCCCGCGGTCGCACACGCCGCCCACCCAGGGCCCCGCGGCCATCTCGTAGTGGTGTCTCGGGTCGGCGGCCTTGGCTCCGCACTGCTCGCAATACCCGTCGCCGTCGAAGGTCCCGCCGCAGTCCGCGCAGATTCCGCCGTTCGGCAGCGGCAACTGCGTGCCCAGATCGACCGAGCTCCCCAGCCCACCAAGGCCGGTCCCCGGCGCCCCCGCCGCTTCGTCCGGCGCACTCCCGCCGACCGCCCCCTCGAGCGGCGCCCGGCCGCCCAGCACGAGCATCCCCGCCGGGCGCTCCGATCCCTCGGGCGAGACGACCTCGCCGTCCGCGACAGACCCCGCCCCGGCATCGGGCGCGGACTCCTGGGGCGGTGCCCCCGAACCGTCCGCCGATGGCAGTGGCGCGCCACAGGATTCGCAGAAGGTCTGCGCCCCCACGACCGCGCCGCAGCGCGGACAGCGCGTGGTCAGCTCCTCGGCGTCGGCTGCTTCGCCCTGCGTGGGCGGTTCGTCCAGCCACTGGAAGCCGGTCGGCTCGGCCGGCCCGAGGCGCGGGTCGTGGTCACGGGTCATGCGAAGCTCCAGGGTCGGACGGAGTTGGCGCGGTCCACGAGGGCGGCGCGGTCCTTCTCGTCGGCGGTCAGGTGGGCGAGCTCCCGCAACGAAGTCTCCAGTGCGAGACGCAGATCCCGAGGCCGGCCGGGCACGCCGTCCAGGAAGACCTTCGGCTGCGCCTGCTTCCCGACCACGCCCAGCGCACGCTCCAACACCTCGACGCGGAAGCGCACGGCGTCGCTGCGGTCCAGGTTGGCCCCCCGCGAGGCTTCCAGCGCGCCGGCCAGCGAGGCCAGGCCCTCGCCGTCGATCCGGGCCAGCATCTGCGCTCGCAGCCACAGGGCGCGCGGGTAGGCGCGGGTGGTCGACGGCACGTGATCCAGCGCGCTGATCGCGCCGTGGATATCTCCGGCATGCGAGCGCAGCCTCGCGAGACCGAAGGCGGCCGCGGGCACATACGCGGAGTCCGTGCGCAGGCAGGTGAGGTACGCGCTCTCGGCGGTCGAGGCCTGCCCGTCCAGCTCGGCGGTGAGCGCGGCCGCCAACACCGGGGCCAGCTCCCCAGGAACCTGCCCCGCCACCGAGGCGAACGCCACCCGGGCCTGCGTCAGTTCATCACGGGAGAGAGCGTCCAGGCCCGTGAGCCATACCGCCCTCCAGTCCCACGGATCCTGGGAGAGGAGCGTCTGCGTCGCCTTGCGCACCAGGTCGGGGCGGTCCCCACGGATGCCGGTGCGCGCCTGCTCCAGGAGCACCTCGGCCGTGAGATCGGGAGCCTTTGCGAGCTGCTCGTAGCGCCGGGCGACCTCCTGCTCCTGCACGTTCGCGAGCCAGCCGGTCATCGGGTCGTTCTCGTCCGGGCGCAGCCCGGGCAGCTCCCACCAGCCGAGGTCCTCCCCGGCGTTGGAGGGCGGGTCGAAGAACAGCGACGGGCGGGTCTGCGAGGCGGGCGGCGAGCCGGGCGTGTCGCGGACGATGCGCCGCAGCACCCCCAAGAGTTGGACGCGCAACTCCTCGATCGAGGTGAACCGGTCGTCGGGGTCGAGGGCGCAGGCGCGGGCGACGAGCGCGTAGAACTCGGGGTGTTTCACGAACGCCGGGACCGAGGTGACCGGCGGCAGTGAGGTCGCGAACGTCGTCTGGTAGCCCCGGAACTCGCTGGTGAGGACGACGAGCGTGCGGCCGATGGTGTAGATGTCGCCCGCGATGGAGGGGCCGATCTCGGCGATCTCGGGGGCCTGGTAGCCGACCGTGCCGTAGATCGGGGAGTCGAGGTCGTCGATCCGGCGGACCCCGCCCAGGTCGATCAGGCGCATCTCGTCGCCGGTCTGGATGAGGTTGTCGGGCTTGAAGTCGCAGTAGAGCAGGCCCTTGTCGTGCAGGTATTGGAACGCGGGGAGGATCTCCAGGACGTATGCGAGCGCCTGCGGCACCGGCAGCGGGTCGTAGCGCCCGGCCTTGGCCATCCGCTGCTTGAGCAGCTCCTTCAGGGAGGTGCCGCCGACGTACTCCATCACGATGTAGCCGGCGCCCTCGTGCGTGACGAAGTTGTAGATCTCGACGATGAGCTGGTGGGAGACCTCGGCGAGGAACTCCTTCTCCGCGATGGCGGCCGCCACCGCGTCGGGGTCTCCCGCGTTGAGCAGGCCCTTGAGCACCACCCAGCGGTCGGAGACGTTGCGGTCCCGGGCCAGATAGATCCAGCCCAGTCCGCCGTGCGCGAGGCAGCCGGCCACCTCGTACTGGCCGCCGACCATGTCCCCGGGCTCCAGCTTGGGCCGGAAGCTGAACGGGTTGCGGCACTGGGGGCAGAAGCCCTCCTCCCGCCCCGGTGTCCCGTCGTGCGAGCGCCCCACGGGCGCACCGCAGCTCGGGCACGACCGCTTGTCCTCGGGCACCTTGGGATCGACCAGGACGGCCTGGGCGGGATCGGTGACCGGCACGGGCGGGACCGCGAACAGGCCGGCGCCGAGGGAGGATTCGCGGGTGCGCCGGGCCGTACCGAAGCGGCGGGTCGCCCGCGTGCCCCGCGCCGAGCCGAGCAGGGTCGTGCCGGCGTGCGCCATCCGGGGCGCGGGGGTGACGGCAGCGACCTGCGGCCCGAGGGCGGACGCCGAACCCACGCCCTCGTCGGCGCTTCCCTGCCCGGCCGCGAGGTGCGGCCGTGCGTCGGGGGTGCCGCCGCTCGCGCCGATGGCAGCCGAATCCCCCACCGCGCCGGGTGTGCCCGTCGAATCGGGCGACGTCGCCGTCGAGTCGGGCAGCGTCGCCGCGGAGCCCGTCGTCCACGGCCCGGGCGCCGCGGCGAATCCTGACGGCGTCTCCGGGGAACCGCAGACGTCGCAGTATCCGTCGACGTAGCTGCCCGGGCAGTCCGGCTCGGTGCACCTCATGGCGTCCCCTCCCTGGCGGGTCGGAGGGCGGCGAGGTAGCCCTGATAGGCGGCTGCCAGGCCGGCCAGGCGGGTCAGGTCGGTGGGGGCGGCGGCGAGCGTCGCGTCGGCCCGGGACCGCAGCTCGGCCAGGTCCGCCACCTGGTCGGGGTCGGTCACGGCGCCGGCCGCCGCCCCGTACGCCTCCATCAGCCCCGCCAGCTCGTCGCGCCGCTCCAGGGCCGCTGCGTAGGCCGCCTGGCACTGGGACAGCGCCTGGCCGACCCGCTCGAGGCGAGCCAGGTAGTCGTGCACGCCGTCGGGGTCGGTCGGAGGGTCGCCGAGCGCCGCAGGATCCGGCACCGCCAGGCGCGGCGCCGGACGCACCTGTTCGACCGCCCGCTGCGCGAGCCGGGTCACCGCGTGGGCGCGGGCGTCGAGCTCGGCCCGGACCGACCGGGCGCGCTGGGCGTCCTGCCGGGCCTGCGTACGGCGGGCGGCGCCGACGATCAGGTCCCGTTCGGCGCGGGCCGCGTCGCCCTCCAACACCGGCAGCAGTCCCCCGACATCGGCTCCGCGGCGGGCCCGCTCGGCGACGTCCGCCACCCGGGCGGCCAGCGACTCGTACACGCCGCGAGCCCCCTCGCGGGCGGCCTCCGGCACGAGATCGATCTGGTCGCGGATACGCTCCGCCTGGGCCCGCAGGTCCCGGACGCGCGCGTCGATGTCGGGCTCGCTGCCCTCCAACCGCAGGCGTCCCCGCAGGGAGGCGGCGAGCGAGTCCGAGAGCCGGCAGGCCTCGGGCAGGCTGACCGCGAGCGAGGCGTCCCCGGTGCCCTGCCCGGCGCCCCCGCCCCCGTCGAGGCGGCCCCAGATCAAGGTGGTGAGCCGGCGACGCTCGCTCTCCCCCACGCGCCCGGAGTCCCAGGTCGCGACCAGGAGGTCGTGCCGGTCCGAGACCGCCTTCCACAAGGTCATGGCGAGCAGCACGTCCGAGGTCAACGCGTCCCGGTCCGGCGCGTGCAGGGCGGCCTCATCCAGCACGTCCAGTTCGGTGCGGCGGCGGTCCCGCCAGGTGCCGAGCGCGTCGAGGTAGGCCAGCAGCGCGCCGGGGTCGACGTCCTCCCCGACGCTGCCGGGCGCGGCGGGCGCGACCGCGAACTGGGTGCTCATCGGTATTCCGCCAGTCGCCGGCCCATCCCCGCCCAGGCGGCGGCCCCGCCGAGCAGGCTCAGCGCGAAGACCCCGTACCCGGCCACGAGCGGCGGCCGCGCGTCCGCCCCCTCGCCGGCCGACCGCGCCATCTGGGACACGCTTCCGTTGAACGTCTCCAGCGCAGCGACCCGTTGCCGGACCAGGGCTCCGGTGCTCTGGGAGACCCCGCCGGCGAGCTGGGCCTGCGTGGGCTGGCCCCGGGTGAAGGTCTGCCAGGCGGGGGTGGCGTCCCAGGTCGTGCTCGTATGGCGGGCCAGGATCTGCTGCGCGCTCGCCTGGTGGTCCGCGCGGGCCGCCACGGCGTCCTGGGCGCTGCCGCCCTGGTGCAGGACGCCGGCCTCGGCGGCCACCATGCCGGCGGCCTCGGCGCGGAGCTGGGCGAGGTCGTCGACGACGGCCGGCGATCCGGAACCGGCCAGCACGCTGACGCCGAGCGCGGTCGCGCCCGCCGTGAGCACGATGCCGCTGACCAGCCCGAGGTTCACGACCCGCTTGGTCCGGGGGGCCAGCCAGATCGAGACCGCGAGCAGTCCGATCCCGCCGAGGATCCCGGCTCCGAGGACGCGCAGGGTGCCGAGCGAGGAAGCGGCGTTCGGAGGCTTCGTGAGCGTGCTGGAGGCGTCGCGCCACTCCTGACTGGGGGCGGGCAGGCCCGGGTTGGTGGACGTGCGCGCCGCCCAGGCGGTGGTCAGTTGACCCTGGCGCAGTCCGAGCTGGTCGTTGAGGCCATAGAGTTCCTGGGAGCGGCTCGGATAGAGCAACGCGGTGGCACCGATCCGGGCGCTGGTGTCGGTCAACGCGGTGGTCGCAGCGCCGAGGCCGGTGCTGCCGGGCGCGGCGGCGAGGCTCGCCTCGGCCTCGTACCGGTACACGTTGGCCCGCAGGTCCGCGTACGTCTGGGTCGGCGAGGCCACGGGCGCGCCGGCCGCAGAGGCGATGTCGACCATGCCCACCATGCCCGGGAGCAGGCATGCGGCGGCGGCGATTCCGCGGGCGAGACGCAACCGGTCGGGCGTCGATGCTGGTGCCTTGGCCTTCCCGCGCCGCCCTGACCGGCCGGGACGGCTGCTCGTCGCGGTGGCGGCAGCCGAACCCTCCGCCGGCTGGGCCTGCGGCCGGGCGACGGGCGGCGAGGCGGCAGGCCGGGAGCGTCCCGCCGTGGCGGGAGCTGACGCGGGTGTTCCCGTCGCGACCGCGCCCGCACGACCCGGGCCGCCCCCTCTTGCTGGGCCGCCCCCTGTTGCTGGGCCGGCCGCGCGGGCCGAAGCGCTGGTCGAGCCGTCCTTGGGCTGGGGGGCCGGGGCGGCACTCACGGCGCCTCCTCGCCTTCGTTACCCCGTTCGTCACCGGGATCTCTGCCGGGTTCGTCGCCAGGTTTATCGCCAGGTTCGTCGCCGAGTTCGCGGTCCGGCCCGCCTGGTTCATCGTCCGGTGCGCCCGGTTCACCGTCCGGTGCGCCCGACCCGTGATCGGCGACCGTCGCGCGTAGGGGCGGCAGCTCGTCGTCCGGCCGGTCCTCCAGGTCGTCCCGCTGCAGCGTCCGCAGCTCCTCCAGGGTGGGGTCGTCCACGTCGCGCAGCCGCCAGGCGTGCCGCCCGATCGCCGCCTCCAGCGTGTTGCGGGCGAAGCGGCCGTTGCCGAAGCCCTCACCGCGCGGCTCGGCGGCCAGGATCTCGCGGAAGCGCGTCTGCGCCTGCTCGTCGAGGTCGTAGTCGTTCTTGGTCGCGAGCTGGAGCAGGATCGCGGTGATCTCGTCGTCGGTGTAGTCCGCGAACGTGATCGTGGTCCGGAACCTGCTCGCCAACCCCGGGTTCGAGTCGATGAACTCCTCCATCGGGGCGGGGTATCCGGCGACGATCACGACCAGATCGTCGCGGTGGTCCTCCATCTCCTTGACCAGGGTGTCGACGGCCTCCTGCGCATACTGGTCACCCTTGAGCGTGTATGCCTCGTCGATGAAGAGCACCCCGCCGATCGCGGATGCGACCACCTCGGAGGTCTTCTGGGCGGTCTGGCCCAGGTATCCGGCCACCAGCTCGCTGCGGTCCACCTCGACCAGTTGGCCCTTGTCGAGCAACCCCAGCGCGCGGTAGATGCCGCCCACCAGCCGGGCCACCGTCGTCTTGCCCGTGCCGGGGTTGCCCACGAACACGAGGTGCCGCGTCAGCGCCGCGGACTTCAGCCCGGCCTTCTCGCGCTTTGCCTCGATCTGGAGCAGCGCGACCTGCCGGTGGATCTCGCGTTTCACGGCGCCGAGCCCGACGAGTTCGTCCAGCTCGGCGAGCAGTTCGTCGACCGACTTCTCGGGGGGCGGGGGTTCCTGCTCCGGTATGTCGTCGCCGGGGGCCGGCTGGGTCTGCGCCACCGCCCCGGGCGAGGGAGCCGCCGGGCCGCCCACGGGGTGGCCACCAGGGGCGGCGGCGCCGACGTCGCCGGCTCCCGGCTGGCCCGCGCCGGGCCGGCCCGATCCCGCCGGATCCGACCCGGGTCCCTGGCCCAGGCCCCCGAACGAAGGGAAGCCGTGGCTCAGGACCTCGCGCGTCGCCTGCTGCAGGGCGCTGAGTTGGTCGATGACCGACCGCGCGTCGAGCTGGGCCTTGTCGAGGCCGGGCACGGCGCCGGGGTTGGGCAGGTCCGAGAGGTCGAAGGGGTCCCTGCCCGTGCCGCCGGCGCCCTGACCGAAGCGGGCCTGCCCGGCGGTGTGACCCGGGGCCGGAGGCAGGTGGGCCGGGGTGGAGTCGGCAGCCGATCCGGCCGAGGGCGAGCCCCCGATCGGCGGTGAGTCGGGGGGCAGGACACCGCCGAGGCCGGCGAGTGCGCCGGAGGGCGAGACCCCCGCGGCGGCCAGCTGGGCCTGGCCGGTGACGGTCGCGCGCCCGACCGCGGTCAGCGGGGCGCCGTCCACCGCGCAGGCGGCGACCGCGACATCGACGAGCGCATGCGCGTATGCCGCTGCCGCGCCGCGCTGCTCCGATACCAGGCGCGCGAGGCCCGGCGTGGCGCCCGAGGCGAACCGGCGCCCCCGCGGAGCCGCCGTGAAGAACTCGCTCGTCGGCAGGCCCAACGCGGCCGACCACGCCGCAGGCGCCGACGACGGACCGCCGCTCTCCAGGACGGCGGCAGACAAGGCGAGACCCTCGGCGCGGGCGGTTTCGCCTCCCAGGCCGTTCTTGCGAGCGAGCGCGGTGAGGGCGTCCAGCGCCTGCGGGAGGTCGCGCGTCGGATTCTCGCCGCTCATCGAGCGCCACCCCCGGGCAGGTCGTCGAGATCCAGCATCGAGTTGCGCGCGGGCGGCTCGAGGCGCGGGGGATCGTCCCCGGGCGAAGCGCCCTCGGGCGAAACATCCCCGGGCGAAACGTCCCCGGGCGAAGCGGCCTCGGTCGAAGCGGCCTCGGTCGAAGCGCTCTCGGCCTCCTCACGGGTATTCGGCGCGACAACCTCAGACGGCGTCCCCGGGTGGTAGACCCACGCGATGCCCTCGTCGGTGGGGCGCGGGGGGTCGTCGCCGGCCGCTTCGGAGGACGCCGGTTCGCCCGACGGCGGCGGGCCGACCGTCGCGCTGCGGGCCTGCGTCGACGGGACCTGCGCCTGCGGAACCTGCGTCGGCGGAACCTGCGCCGACGGGGTCTGAGACAGCGCCGGGGGCGGCGGCACCGGCAGGTCCACCGCGAGCTCCCCACCGCCGGAATCGTGTCCGAATTTCTCGGCCAGGAACCGCCCGTGGGCCACCAGAGCGACCGCGTCGTCGCGGCATACCGCGTCGAACACCTCGTCCATCGTGGCCCCGAGCAGGTCCAGCTGGTCCACCAGCACCATCAGCGACGTGCGACCCTGATCGACCGGGCGGCTGTCGGCGAACCGCCGTGGCAACCGCAAGTATCCGCCGACCGCCTCCGGGAGGTAGTCGGTCGCGGTGGCCATCACCCAGTACCCGTGCGCGCTGCCCCGCAGCGAGTCCAGCCGGGGGATCGTGTCGCGGACCACGTGGGTGACGCGCTCCACACGGGCGGTCACGCAGCTCGGCACGGCCCCGGCCGCGACCATGGCCTCGACCCGGTCCAGGGAGGCGCCCAGGTCGTCCCGGCCGGGCGGTGTCGGCAGGTCGATCCGCTCCGCCGGCGCCTCCCGAGCCTCCCGCCGGCCGAACAGGTCACCCCAGACCATCTGGCTCCCTCACCCTCGTACGTCGTCGCGACCCGCACCACATGCGCAGGCCGCGGGCGGGTCAGCGCCCCGCCGGACCGTTGAGGTCCAGCGCGCCCGACCCGACGCGCATGTCCTGCTTCTTGACCCGCTCCAGGTAGGACTGCGACTTGGCCACCTCGGTCTCCAGCACGCCGATCGTCGAGGCCATCGAGTCCAGCGCCTGCACGCGGAAGTTGTCGATCGCGTCCATCGTGGCGTAGATGTTCTGGAACGCGGCCTGGAGCTGCGGCAACCCGATCGTGGCGGACGCGGCCTGCTCCTGGATCGACACCGAGTTGTCCCGCAGCATCTGGCTTGTCGACTCGATGAGGTTGGAGGTCGTCGTGTTGAGCGCGGTGATCTGCTCCAGGACGAGCCGCTGGTTGTTGAGCGCGGAGGCGACGATCACGGCGGTCCGCAGCGCGGACACCGTGGTCGTGGTGGCCCGGTCCACACCCTTGATCAGCTCGAGGTTGTTCTTGATGACGATGTCGATGGCCAGGTAGTTCTGGATCGACACCGCCAACTGGGTGAGCAGGTCCTGGTGCTTCTGTCGCACATAGAACAGGACGTCCTGCCGCAGCGCCTGCGCCTTCTCCGGGTCGGTCGCGTCGAGTTCGGCGACCTGAGCGGCCAACCGCGCGTCGAGCTGCTCGGCGATGTAGACGTACTGATTCAGCCGCCCCATCGTCGTCCACAGTTGCTGCTTCTCCAGATTCAGCGCCGCGTTGTCCTTGGCCAGCTCGTCCTGGCCGCTGCGCAGCGCGTGCAGGATGCCGTCGAGGTGTTTCTGCGCGGACTCGTACTTGCGGAAGTAGTCGGTCAGCTTCCCCCCGAACGGGATCTTCCCGAGGATCTTCTTGGCGCCCTTGGCCTGCCCGGGGTCGAGGTCCTCCACCGTGCGACGCAGCTCCAGCAGCGTCTTGGAGACCTTCGACTCCTTGCTGACCGCGCCGTCCTGCAGCGCCTTGACGGGCTGCTTGAGCAGTCGGTTCGAGGTCTCCGCGGCGGCGCGGATATCGCGGTCGCCCATCGTCCGGATGTCGGCGGCCCGCGCGTCGAACTCGGGCGACTTGGCGGCGACCGAGTCGAGCGCGCCGAGGAACTGATCCACCTTGGCGTCGAGTTGGGGGACCACGGTGGGGTCGACGGCGGGTGCCATCTTCGGCGCGGCGGTGGCCGCCACCGGCTGAGTGGGCGCGGGTGCCTCAAGCGTCAGTACGGACTCCGCCGGCGGTTGCAGCGGCTGGGTCATCGGTTCCCCCTCGGTGAGGATTTCGTCAACGCGCGCTCGCTCACGCGTTCCTCATGCAGCGTTCCTCATTCAAACGTCTCGCGCCGAGCCAGTCCACCACAGGGGCGGCACACGGAGCGGGGGCGGTCCTGCTGGGCTGGTCGGAGCGAAGGCATCGACGCCGCGACAGTGCGCCGGTCCGGTCCGCCACCGTTCACCCAGCGGTCCGGTCCGCCGCCGATGGGCGGGACGGATGCGTGCGCGCTGCCCGTACACACCCCCGCGAGGCGGCGGCGCTCCGTGTCACCGCCTGTGGAGGGCCCAGCGCTCCCTGCCCCGAGGGGGCACCGTGGGGCGACGTGGTCACGCGGCCGACCGGCCGGAGTGTTCCGGGCGGCCTAGGGAACGGGAGGTACACGGCGGTGAGCGACGCGGGACCCATCAACCCGGCCCTCATGGGCGAGACGGCTCGCATCCTGGCCGAGCAGTCGGCGGCGCTCCACGAGGTGGCCACCAGGTTGCGGATCGCGCTGGTGGCGACCCGCTGGCGCTCCTCCGCCGCGCTCCTCGCGCGGAGCGAAGCGGAACAGGAATTGGATCGCCTGCTGCGGTGCGCGGCGCGCTACGACGAGGCGGCCCGCTGGTGGTCGCTGGCCACAGCCGCCGTGACCGCAGGCCCATGACGCGAAGAAACGACGCGGGCGACCTGACCGTCGTCGGCGGCCTGGAGGTCGATGTCGACGACCTGTTCGTGCTCTCCACAACATGCAGGGAGGCGGCGCGACGCGTGGTCGAGATCGCTTCCGTGGCCGCGGGCGCGCAGACCACCGCCCAGCCGACCCTGCTGTGGGCCCTGGCCCGCGAGCGCGCCCGCGGCGGAGATGCGACCACGGCCGGCCTTGCGGCAGCCGCTCTGGGCGTCCTCGACGGGACAGCAGGACTCGGCCAAGCGGCCGTGGCCGGCGCTCACTTGGCCCGGTTGGGGCTGCGCATGGCGCTCGCGGCCGACGCCTACGACGGGACCGAGACCGAGGTCGCGGCACGCCTCGCGCGCCTCGGGGTGGATGTGGATTCGTTGAGCACGGCGTCGGGCTACCTGGCCCAGTTGCTCGGCGATCCCGCTTCGGGTGGTCCATGTCGCGGCGCCGACCCGCACGCGCTGGCCGAGTCGGCCGCCGGTCCGATCGGTGGTCTCTTCCCGACGCGTGTCGCCTCGGTCGGCCCGCCTCGCCACCTGGGCGCCGCGGCCGTTCCAGCGGGCGTGGCCGATCTGGTCCGGTTGCTCACCGGGCACGCCCGGTCGGCCCAGGGCGACGCTCCCGTCGGCCCTGCCGAGACGAACCCGCCGCCGGGCCGGGTCGACGTGTTCGCCATCCGCTCGGCACCCGAAGCGGAGGCGGTCTACGTGGTCGCGCTCCCGGGCACGTCCACGCTGCGGTGGCCGCACGACCCCTTCGCCAACGACGAACCCCGCGACTGGCACGCGAACCTACAGCTCCTCGCCGGGCAGACCACCGCCGAGCTGGCCGCCCTCCCGGAGGCGCTGGCCACGGCAGGCGTGCCGGCCGGCGCTGCGGTCGCGTTGGTGGGGCACAGCCAGGGTGGGCTCACCGCGTTCGCGGCGGCGGGCGACCCGGCGATGCGCGCGAACTACCGGGTCACCCACGTCGTCACGGCCGGGTCACCGACCGGCGCGATGGCCGCACCCGTGGGCGTGCGGGTGCTCGGCCTGGAGAACAGGCGCGACATCGTCCCTCAGCTGGACGGCCGGGCGAGCTCCGGGTCGGCGCTGCGCACGACGGTCTCGTTCGACGGGGCGCGGGGCTTGGCCGGTCACGACGTCGCCGAATACGCAGCGGCGGCCGGACGTGTGGACGCCTCGTGCGATCCACGCCTCGAAGAACTGCGCGATTCGCTTCAGGAGGGCGGCTTCCTGCCCGGACCGGGCGGGACCGCCGAGCTGACGAGGGTCGAACTGCGCCTCAATGTTCCGAACGACCTACTTCATCGCGGACCTCACATTTCGTGATCCATTTGACCAGGGCTTTTGTCATCCTCACCAGACCTACGCGGCGATGAAGTAGGTCGCTCGGAACAAAACCGCGACCTTGAGCCCGGTCCAGACGTGCCGACACGGGTCCGAAGTCGCGATGGGCGCACTCACCGCCCGCCGTCGAAGAGGAACCCTTCGAGCAGTGCCCCACTCCTTCCAGAGGGCCAACCCCGGCCGGCGGGCTCGTCTCCGCGTCGATGAGGCCCCGAGCTCGATGGAGCACCTCTAGGGCGAAGCCACCGACGTGATGACCGCACCGGCGTCGAGAAGGAAGTCGTCGATGCATTCCTGGCGCGATGCCCGGGTGGGCTCTCACGGGCCCGGGTGGGCTCTCATCGGTACCGGTGAACCCCCGCCACAACGGGGGCCCAGCCGGTCTCGCGAGAGTTCACCCCGAGCCAGAAGGGCTCACCCACCCCCGCAACCCGCCCCATCCCAAGAGCCCAGCCGATCTCGCAAGAGTTCACCCCGACTCGGAAGAGCTCACCAGCCCCCGCAACCCGCCCCATCCCAAGAGCCAAGCCGATCTCGCGAGAGTCCACCCCCGCATCGAGTGCCCATCCGGTCGCACGGGCGACGCTGATCAGAAGCCGAGGTCCTGACGCGCCCCGACGACGTCGGCCGACCAGCCGCGCGGGGATCGAGCAGCCCGCAGCCGGTGGGCGTGCCATCCTGTGGGGAGTGTCCCGGCCCACAGGAGAACGTATGCCCCGCGTCGCGAGTCGCTCCTCGCAGCGCCCTTTGCCCCACCGCACCGCGCCGCAGGCTCACGGCACGCCCGAGGGCGCCCAGCGCGATCGGCGTCCCAGCGGCACCACGTCCGTGCGCGGTCAGAGTCTTGACGCCCCGCTGGGCGGCAGCCGCCGCAGGCCCGGACGAGCCTGGTGGCGACGGAGTTTCGCGGCCGTGGCGATCGGCGTGACGGTGCTGGGGGGCGCCGCCTGCTCCAGCGGGTCGGACAGCTCCAGCGGGTCGGACAGCTCGAACGCGCAGGACCGCGCGACCGCGACCTCGGCCGCACCGGAGAGCACCGAGACCGCCGTCCCGGAGACAGGCCAGACCGCAGCCGGCCCGCCCGCCACGTCGACGCCACCGGAGGGTTCCGGCGCGACGGCCCCCGGCGTCACCCGCACCACGCCCCCGCCGATCGTGCCGCGCGGCTCGACGAAGGCCAACATCGCCTGCCGGCAGATGTTCCCCGTCGTTAACGACGCCATCACCTCCTGGAACTCGGCCAACAGCCGGGACAACCGCTCCGAGTTGTCCGCCTCGGCCGACGCCCTCAAGAAGGCCGCCGACACCATCCCCGACATGGCGAAGGAGTCCGAGGACTCTCAACTCGTCACGCTCACCCAGGCCGCGGCCGACGAGCTGAAGAAGGTCCGCGACGACTTCGCGGCCAGTCGCGACGTCTCGGGGGCCGCGGTGGAGCGGGCGGTCACCTCCCTGTGGTCGTACTGCGAGAGCACCCGCTGACCGTGCCCGCACGGAGTCACCGATGAGCGAACTGCTGAAGGCGGACGTGGTCGTGGTCGGCGGCGGTCTCGCCGGGCTTGTCACCACCTGCGAGCTCGCCGCCGCGGGCCGGCGCGTGCTGCTCCTCGACCAGGAGGGCCAGGCTGGGCTCGGTGGCCAGGCCACCTGGGCCCTCGGGGGGCTCTTCCTCGTCGACACCCCCGAGCAGCGCCTGCTCGGCATCCGCGACGACGTCGAGCTGGCCTGGCAGGACTGGGAGGGCAGCGCGGGCTTCGACCGCGATGTCGACTACTGGCCGAGGCGGTGGGCGCGCTCGTACGTCGAGTTCGCGGCGGGCGGCCTGCGCGCCTGGCTGCGCAGCCTGGGCGTCTCGTTCTTCCCCATCGTCGGCTGGACCGAGCGCGGCGACGGCACCGCCACGGGACCCGGCAATTCGGTGCCGCGCTTCCACGTCACCTGGGGCACCGGCCCGGCGCTGCTCGAGCCGTTCCTGGGGCAGCTGGGCGAGTGGGTCACGGCCGGGCGGGTAGAGGTGCGCTTCCGGCACCGGGTCGAGGACCTGGTGCAGACGGCCGGGAGGGTCACGGGCGTCACGGGCGGCGTGCTGGCGGACGATCCCAGCCCCCGCGGGGTCGCGACCAACCGGACTGCCATCGGCGAGTTCCGTGTCGAGGCCGACGCGGTCGTGCTGACGTCCGGCGGGATCGGCGGCAACCCGGACCTGGTCCGGCGCCGCTGGCCGACACAGCTCGGCGAGCCACCCCGGGACCTGGTCGTCGGCGTGCCCGCGCACGTCGACGGACGGCTGCAGGAGATCGCCACCCGGTCGGGGGCGAGCCTGGTCAACGCGGATCGCCTGTGGCATTACGTGGAGGGCGTCGCCGATCCGCGCCCGATCTGGCCGGGGCACGGCGTCCGGATCTCACCCGGTCCGAGCTCCCTGTGGATCGACGCGACCGGGCGACGCCTGCCGCCACCGATCCTGCCGGGGGGAGACACCCTCGGCGCGCTCACGCATCTGCGTCGAACCGGCTACGACCACTCCTGGTTCATTGCGACGCGGCGGATCGTCGACCGGGAATACCTGCTCTCGGGGTCGGTGCAGAACCCCGAGCTGTGCCGCCGCGACCGCCGGGCCGTGCTCCGCCGGATCGCCGGTGACCCGCCGCCCGCAGTGCTGGAGTTCGCGCGCCGGGGGGTGGACTGGGTGGCGGCCGACGACGTCCGGGCCCTGGTCGCCAAGATGAACGCGATGACCGGCGACCCGCTGCTCGACCCGGTGGCGGTCGACAAGGTGGTCCGGGCCCGGGACGCGCAGTTCGCCAACCCGTTCGCCAAGGACCTGCAGGCGATGACGATCAAGGCCACGCGCGCCTACCGCGGCGACCGGCTGGTCCGGGTCGCCGCGCCGCACCGCCTGCTCGACCGGTCCGCCGGGCCGCTGGTCGCGGTCCGCCTGCGCACGCTCACCCGTATGTCGCTCGGCGGCTTGGAGACCAACCTGCGCGGGCAGGTGTTGCGGCCGGGCGGGCAGGTCTTCCCGGGGCTCTTCGCGGCCGGCGAGGTGGCCGGTTTCGGGGGCGGAGGGATGCACGGCTACCGCTCCCTGGAGGGCGGGTTCCTCGGCGGCTGCCTGCACACCGGGCGCGTCGTCGGTCGGTATGTCGCGGAGGAAACCCGCTGAGGCGAGCCGCCGTTCGCTCCTCGATGCACGGCGGCCCCCCACCGAAGCAGCCTCTCCCGGATGCCCAGGGACGAACCATCCCGCGCCAGGAGGGCGGTTGTCGGAGCGGGGGCGTACCGTAACCGACGTGACAGCGCCCGACCTCGCTGAAAAGCGTCGTCTCCCCCGGTTCCCTCGGCTCCGGCGTCCCCGCCCGATCGACGCGGGTGCCCCCAGCGTGAAGCCCGCGCCCGTGGCCGAGGACGCCATGCGCGTGGCGGCGACTTTCGCCGGGCGGACCCTGGTCATCCTCGCGTTCCTGTACGTGTTGATGTGGCTGCTCAACCAGATCAGCCTCGTCACCATCACGATCACCGTGGCGATCATGCTGAGCGCGATCCTGCGACCCATGGTCGACGCCGCGGCCCGTGCCCACGTGCCCCGCTGGCTGGCCGGGCCGATCGTGTTCTTCCTCGGCGTGGGAGCGGTCGGCCTGCTGATGTGGTTCGTGATCACGCAGATCACGAACAACATGGACATCATCACCAGCCAGCTGAACGCGGCCGGCCTGTCGATCCTCGACTGGCTGCAGAACGGGCCGGCGCACCTCTCGCAGGAACAGGTCAGCCAGGCCTCCGCGGAACTCGGGCGGATCCTCACCAACACCCGAGGCGACATGGTGACCGGCACGCTGGCGACGGCGACGAGCCTCGTCACCGTCCTCACCGGGTCGATCCTGTGCCTTTTCTCCTTGCTGTTCCTGCTGCTGGACGACGGCACGATCTGGCGCTGGGTGGTCAGTCTCTTCCCGGCCAGCGAGCAGCCCCGGGTGCTCGTCGGCGGTGCGGTCGCCTGGCGGACCCTGGTCGCCTACATGCGCAGCACGATCCTGCTGGCCTTCATCAACGCGCTCACGATGGTCCCGATCATGATGTTCGCGAAGATGGACCTGATCGTGCCGCTCGCCGTCCTGCTCTTCCTCGGCTCGCTCATCCCCATGGTGGGCATGCTCGTGGCGGGCGCGATCCTCATGCTGGTCGCCCTCGTCATGCAGGGACCGGTGACCGCGCTGATCGTGGGGATCGCGCTGTTCCTCGTGATCCAGCTCGAGGGCAACCTGCTGAATCCGTACATCCTCGGCAAGGCCGTCAAGATCCACCCGCTGGCGATCCTCGCCACGGTCACCGGTGGCACCCTGCTCGGCGGCGTGTTCGGCGCGTTCGTCGCGGTCCCGCTCGTCGCGATCATCAACAACGTGGTCCTCGCGGTGCGGGCGCCCATCCCCCGCGAGACCGTGGAGGTCGTCCAGAGCGGGGACATCGTGCAAGAAGTGCTCGATGACCCCGAGGTCGAATCACCCGGGTACGCCACCACCCGTGTCACTTCACCGGATCCCTCCGCCGAGCACAGCCCGCGGCCGGCCACCGGCTGGCCCGAGGGCGAGCAGCCCCCGCGCTCATCCGCACCGCCCCAGCCCGCCGGCTGACGACTTCTGCCAGACCTCTCCTGGCGGACGACGATTCGCCGTCCGGCGATTCGGGGCCCACCCCCCCCAAGAGTGGTGGGGAACGCGTCTTCAGAGGGATGCCCCGAGTGCCGATAGGGGGATGCTCGGCCCCGTGCCGGCCTGGAAGGAGGCCCCTCATGTCGTCGTCGTACGGACTGTCCCCCCTCATTCGCGCCGCCTCCGCGGCCCTCGACTCCCCCGTCGCCGGCGACCTGCGCTGGCTCTACGCGGGTCCCAACGACCTGCACAGTCTCACCGCGACCGACCTCGAACTCATCGAGATCGTGACCGGCGAGACCTTCGACCTGGACAACGAGATCGGCATCCGGGTCAGCTTCTTCGCGCTTCAGATCGCCATGGACCGCCTCGGCGGCCCGCTGCAGGACGGGTCGGAGATCACGATCCCATACATGGAGGACGTCTACTCGGCGTACGAGCGGCACTGCCCCGAGGGCAACCCGTTCTCCGGGGACCTGCTCGACCTGTCGCTGGCCTACCTTGTCGGCCGCGACCTGGCACGGCAGGACGCCTCGAGCCTCGTCGCCTGATAGCGGGGGGCGGAGCGCGGCAGGACGGCGCGCTCACCGACGCGGCGTCGGGTGGACACTCGGGGGGCTCACCCGGCGCCGCAGCCCCTCCCCCGGCGAGTCCGCTCCCGGCGAGTCAGCCTCGGGCGACTCAGCCCCCGGCGAGTCAGCCTCGGGACGGCTGGTGGATCCGTACGCGGCGGACGCCCAGCACGGCGTGCGCGATCGAATAGGCCAGATCCTCGTCCCGGTCCTCACTCAGCGGCGTCAGCGTGACCACGCCCCGCTCCACGCTGATGTCCCACTGGTCCTGGCCGTAATCGTGGAACGACGAGCGGACGTCGCCGATCAGGTCGTGGTCGTCCCGCCAGAGGGCGCGCAGCACGTCGCCGGGGCTGACGACGCCGACCAGGCGGCCGTCGCGCACGACCGGCAGCGACTGGTGCGCCTCCCCCGCCAGCGAACCCATCAGGTCGCTGACGTCCGTGCTCTCCGTGGTGGTCGTGGGGTCCTGCATGATCTCGCGGACCTCGTTCGCGAGCGGGCGAGCCTTGTCCGCGTGGATCTCATGGGCGCGCCAGTCCGGCTCCAGCAGGTGACGTACCAGGTCCACCTCGGCCACCGTCCCCACCACGGCGCCCGACTCGTCGACCACCGGAAGCGCGGAAATCCGCCGCTCCGCCATGATCCGCAGTGCGTCCTCCAACCCGTCTTCCGGTCGGACGCTGACGGCGGGGGCGGACATGATCTCCCTGACCAGCACGGGACGCTCCTTCGTTCGGGGCAGGCGTTCGGGGACGGCTTGCCGCAGGCGCAGGCGCCGCGGCGTGGTCCGCTCAGTGTCGCAGCCTGGACATGACGCGGCCAGCCCCTTCGGCCGCGAGGGAGGATCGGCCGCCCGGCTACGTGCCGTCGGTCGCGTCGGGCTCGACCACGAGGCAGGCGCCGGCCACCGCGAACGGCTTCAGGCGCGGCGCATACTCCTTCGCACCGTGCGCCTCGAAGATCCCCGCGATCACGCCGCCGTGGACGGCGCAGACCACCTCGGGCACCGCGCGCGCCGCTTCGAGGATGGGGCACTGATAGAGGCGCACCATCCCGTCCTGCCCCTCCTGGGGTGCGAAGCCATGCGCGGAGAAGATCGCGCGGCACGCGCGCCGCGCGGCGTGGACCGTACGTTCCTCCGGCGCGCACAGGCTCCGTCCCTGCTCCAGCCCGGCCTGGAACCCGAACCCCCCGGGGTCCGGCAGGCTGTCGCGCACGTGGGCGGCGAGGGCGACGCCGAGGATCGAGTACTCGCGGACCTGCGGCCGGTGCGGCTCGACGGGTTCGGCCCGGTAGAGGATCGCCGGGCGCCCTCGCCCCCTGGCCGGCGCGGTCGACCGGGAGACCAGCCCGGCGCCGATCAGCGCGTCGAGGTGCTCGCGGATCGTGTTGGGGTGCTGATCGCAGGCCGCCGCGAGCTCCATGACGGTGGCGGGCCGGTGGAAGGAGCCGAGCCGTTCCAGCACCGCGGCGCGCGCCGGCGACATCTGCTGCGTCGGATCCGGGCGGGGCGTCGCCGGGCCGGGCCCGAGGGTGCCGACCAGCGCTGGCTCCTCCTGCGGGGAGGGGATCGGGTCGGGATCGACCTGCGGGACGACGGGTCCGGGGTCGACCGGCACGTTGCCGATCGCGCCGCTGCCCTCCCGCGCGGGACGCATCGGCGCCCGCACGCGGGAGGTGCTCCCCGGCGATGTGGTCGCACGGGGGGTGGCCGCCCGCGGTGTGGTCCGGGCCCCCGACGGCTCGCGGAGCCCCCGAGCGGGGTCACGCTGCCTCGCGGAACTGCCCATGGCGCCCTCTCCCCCGACGATGCAAGAATTCTCACGGATCAAAGGTCACTAATCACGATAGCCCGTCACGCCCCCTCGTGGGCCGGGGAGCGGCTGGCCGATCCCTGCCCGAGAGGCCCGTGGCCTGCGGATTCGTCCCAACGTGACCGGAGACACCCGTCGCCGAAGGGCAGCGGCCGACGGGAGCGACGAAAAGCCCGTATGGACTCGGCGGTCGGGCGATCTCCAGGACCGGAGGTGAGCGCGGGCGCCCGCCGGGCGATACTCGAGGGCGAGCACCACGACCGACGAACGAAGGCAGGAACCCATGAGCGAGACCGTCACGGCACGCGAGAGCGAGACGCCGAAGAGCGCGGGCGCCGAAGACGCGACGACGGGCAAGGACGCCGACGGCCGCTGCGTCGACGAGCAGGGCGAGCACCCCCAGGGCTGCGACGGGCACGGCGGGTGCGGCGGCCAGAGCGGGTGCGGCAGCCACGAGCAGACCACCCCGCTGCTGGACGCCCGCACGATCGACCCGCGGATCCGGCAGAGCGCCATCTTCGGCGTGCTGATGGGCCTGCCCCCGGCGGAGGCCGTCACCGTCGTCACCCCGGGCGACCCCACGCCGATCGCCGACCTGCTCAACGAGCGGCTGCCCGGCCAGTACGAAGCCACGGCCGCCGAGCTCGAGGACGGGATCTTCCTGGTGACGTTCGAGCGCCTGGCCTGAGGACCATACCGGTATGTGACCTGCGCCTCAGGACTCGGAGGACCTAGGTCCCTCAGGTGCCC
>CAKUSI010000014.1 GCA_934678955.1 uncultured Austwickia sp.
AAGATCGGGATGGTCTTCCAGAAGCCCAACCCGTTCCCCACCATGTCGATCTACGAGAACGTCATCGCGGGGATGCGCCTGAACAACAAGCGGATGAGGAAGTCCGAGAGCGATCAGGTCGTGGAGACCTCGCTGCGTGGCGCCAACCTCTGGAACGAGGTGAAGGACCGCCTCAACCAGCCCGGGTCGGGCCTGTCCGGCGGTCAGCAGCAGCGGCTGTGCATCGCCCGGACGATCGCCGTGAAGCCCGACGTGGTGCTCATGGACGAGCCCTGCTCGGCGCTCGACCCGATCTCCACGCTCGCCATCGAGGACCTGATGGGCGAGCTCAAGGAGAACTACACGATCGTCATCGTCACGCACAACATGCAGCAGGCGGCGCGCTGCAGCGACAAGACGGGGTTCTTCAACATCGAGGGG
The DNA here is from genome assembly GCA_934678955.1 of uncultured Austwickia sp. The sequence continues at coordinate 421 of CAKUSI010000014.1, forward strand.
ACCGGCAAGCCGGGCAAGCTCGTCGAGTACGACGACACCGCGAAGATCTTCTCGAACCCCTCGGAGAAGGCGACGGAGGACTACATTTCCGGACGGTTCGGCTGATCTGACGCCGATCCGGACGACGGGGCCGGTCAGCTCGCGCTTGCACAGCGCGGGCTGACCGGCCCTTCGTCGTGCGTGCGAGACTGTGAAAATGCTCGTTTCCCTGGGCGTCACCGACCTGACATCATGGTCGAGTGTCCAGAATGGGCGCGCCAGTGAAACCACCGCTGGAAGGAATCCCATGTCGCCTCGCTTGTGGTCGCGCCGCCCAGGCGCGGCCAAGGACCTCCCATCGACGACGCCCACCTCTCTCGCCGAAGCCTCCGCGTCACCGGCTCACGTCGACCCGATCATCGAGCGCGGCTCCTTCGCGCACGGGGTCTGCCCCTCGTGCGGCTGGCAGGGGCCGGCCAGGCGGTCCCGCGCGTCGGCGCGGCAGGACACGGTGATTCACGGCAGGGCACGGTGTGGTGGAGCGCCCACCACCCCCGTCCTCGGGGCGCCCGCAGTGGCGCGCTCGGGTGTGCTCGATTAGTCGTTCGCCACATCCTCGGTTCGGCTACCCCGGACTGGGCGTCGGCTCCCAGTCCGGGCGCAGCGGGAAGCCGGGTGAACCGTCCTCGTTCGGGCGCGTCAGCAGCGCCTGGTGCAGCTGGAACCAGTTCGACTCGAAGCCGATCCTCGAACCGGCCATGTAGAGGCCCCACACCCGCGCGGTGCCTTCCCCGGCCTCGGCCACGCACTCCTCCCAGTGCCGCTCCAGGTTGCCTCCCCAGGCGGCGAGCGTCTGCGCGTAGTGCATCCGCAGGTCTTCCACGTGCTGCACCTCGAAGCCCGCGCGGGCGCCGGCCAGGAGGATCATCCCGATCGGCGCGAGCTCCCCGTCCGGGAAGACGTAGCGGTCCGTGAAGGGTTCGGGCCGGGTCCTGTGCGAGCCTCCCGATCGGGTGATGCAGTGGTTCAGCAAACGGCCGCCCGGTCGTAGGCGGCTGAACAGCTCGCGGAAGTACGCGCGGTAGTTGTTCGACCCGATGTGCTCGGTGAGCCCGATGGAGCTGATCGCGTCGAAGGGTTCCCGAGGCGCGTGGCGGTAGTCCAGGTGGCGGACCTCGGCGAGATCGGCCAGCCCCTCGGCCTCGATGCGGGCCTGGGCCCACGCCGCCTGCTCGGCCGACAGCGTCACCCCGAGGGCCCGTACGCCGCCGCGCGCGGCGTGGCGCACCATCCCGCCCCATCCGCACCCGATGTCGAGCAGCCGCATGCCAGGCTCCAGCGCGAGCTTGCCCGCCACCAGCGCATACTTGCGCTCCTGCGCCGCCTCCAAGCTCTCGTGCTCGTCGGCGTAGACCGCGCAGGTGTAGGTCATCGAGGGCCCGAGGAGCAGCTCGTAGAAGCGGTTGCTCACGTCGTAGTGGTGGCTGATCGACGCCGACGATCGCCCGAGCGAGCCCTGGAGGCCGCCGAGCATCCGCTTCCAGCGAGGAGGGCCTTCCTGCGGGGGCGGCGGGGGGCTCGTGAAATCGGAGGGCCGCATGCCGCGCAAGAGGTGAACGAGCTCGGCGGGGCTGGGGGTTCGGGTGCGCATCTCGCGCTTCAGACGCCACAGGGCCGGGTGCGGGTTGGCGGGGTGCATGCCGTCGACCTGTAGCTCGCCGGTCAGGTAGGCACGGGCCATACCGAGGTCCCCGCGCGCGGAGAGCAGGTAGCGAAGGCCCCGCTCGGAGGCGATGTGGAGCCGCAGGTCGGAGTCCTGCGGCCCGACGTCGGTGCCGTCGAAGGCCGTGATCCGCAGCGGCGGAGAGCCGTCCGTGAGGGCGGTGGCGAGGTCGCCCACGGTGGTACGGGGGCGGGGTCGCCGGTTGGTCCGCTCGTGTTGTCGGGTGCCGAGGCGGCGGTGCAGGAGGTCGGGTTGCTTGGTCATGAGCCGGTCACTTTCTCGTACAGGCTGTCCAGTCGGCTGTTCGCGTCGTACCTGGCCCGGACGGCGCGGTAGCGCTCGCCGCCGTAGGTGGCCTCGAAGGTGTCTTTGTCGTAGAAGGCGTCGGAATAGAGCGACTTGTGGCCGCCCGCCCGGGCCACCGCGCGCTCGATGTCGCGGTTGGCGGCGCCGTCGGCGCGGGCGGGGTCTCGGGGCACGGTGCCCCACAGGCCGATGTTCAGGTATGGCGTCCTGGGCGGGAGAGGGTAGAGAGTCCAGGGCTCTCCGGGGCCGCCGGCGGGGTCCGGGCACCCCGTGAGCACGAGCGGGCACAGCCAGAGCCGCCGCATCGGGATGTGCTCGAAGAACCAGGCGAGGAACTCCGATGCTCGGTCCAGGGGGATCTCGACGTCCTGGATCACGCGCTCCAGGCCGGGCCCTCCGCGCCGGCGGTCCAGGCGGTCGGCGAGGCTATAGCGCTGGTCGACCGCAAGGAGCCGCCGGTAGACGTCGCTGCGGCGATATCGTCGCGGCCACGCCCGCCGGACGAGGGGGTGCTGGGCGCCGAACGCGCCCGAACACCAGAACCAGTCGGGATCCCAGCGCCAGAGGTAGTCGTGCGCGGTGAGGGTGTCTCTCGTGCGAGCCGCGATCGAGCGGTAGTAGATGCCTTGGCCCGTGTAATCGCTGGGGCGGGCGGGGCCCCACAGGGGGTGCAGCGTGTCGGTGAAGCGGCCGAGCACGAGATAGAACTCACGCGGGCCGAAGGCGACGCCGTCCATGGCGTCGACGCGCTCGCCCTCGTAGGCGCCCGTCCCGATGACGGCCGTGATGGCGTCCACCAGAGCGTCGAGGTCCGTGAACGCCACGTTGCGGGTGGCCACGTACGCCCCGATCGGCGCGAGCTCGATGCGCAGCCGGGTCGCGTAGCCCAGGCTGCCGTATGAGTTCGGGAAGGCCGCGAACAGGTCGGCGTGCTCACCCGTGGGAGCGGCGGTGACCACCTCGCCGGAGGCGGTGAGCACGTCCATCTCCAAGACCGACTCGTGCGGCAGCCCGTTCGCGAACGAGGTGGACTCGATGCCGAGACCGGTCACGGCGCCCCCGAGGGTGATCGTCTTGAGCTGCGGGACGACCAGGGGCATGAGCCCGTAGGGGAGGGTGGCCGCGACGAGGGCCTCGTACGTGCACATGCCCTGGACCTCCGCCGTCCTGGCGTGCGGATCCACGCCGAGCACGCCGGTGAGGCCGGACACGTCGAGCCCGCGGATCGCGCCGGAACGGGCGCGAAACAGGTTGGAGGTGGGCTTCGCCAACCGCACGGGGAGGCCGGGCGGCAGGGCGGCGAGGTCGGCCTGGAGCGTGCCCACGGCCCGCGCATGAGCATCGACGGCGACGAAGGACGGCGCTGGCCGCTTGGACCTCAGCAGGGGGGTGGGGCTCACAGTCGTACTCTGACACTCGACCCGGCCCCTGGCTACGCGGGGCGCTGAGCAGCCCCCGCGTGCGCCGGACCGGGAGCGCCTCGCGGCGCGCGGCCGCTCTTGGCGGCGTATTTTTTGGGACCCGGGGCTACCGCGGCCCGGCGCACGAATCCACGGTACTCCTAGCTCGTGCTCCTAGCGGGGCGGAGGGTGCCTCTCGACCGCCACCACGCGGGCCTGGTCGCCCACTCCCACCATGTGGGCCACGAGGGCCTCCCCCTTGGCCGGCTTCTCGTCGGCCGCGAGGGTCAGGGTGGACGCGCACTGTTCGTCGGCGGCGCGGTCGGCGAGGAGGCGGAGGAGTGCGGGCAGGACCGGGCCGTGGCTGCACATCAACGCCGGCTCCCCGGCCTCGAGAGTCTCGGCGAGGACGCTCGGGAGCCAGTGCGGCGCTCCGGCGTAACCCTCCTCCGAGAGCCACTTGGAGTCCAACGGAGCCACCCCGATCGAGCGGGCATACGGCGCGATCGACTCGACGCAGCGCGTCGAGGTCGAGGTCACGACCCGGGAGATCCCGAACGCGCGGAGCAGCCCCACGAGGTCGTTCGCCTGGACCTTGCCGCGGTGGTTGAGCGGGCGCCGCCAGTCGTCACCCGACCACGCCTTCCGGGGCACGGCCCGGGTATGCCGGACGATCGCCAGCGGCCAGGCCGCCAGCAGACCAGCGGCCGCGGCCTCGGCAAGGGCCTCGAGTTGCACGCGATCGTGGTCGTAGGTGAGCAGACCGGCGGCGGCGTCGGTCTCTACCCAGCGAATCTCGTCCACCTCGTGCAGCAGGGAGCCGTTGCCGCCCGCGACCTGTGCGGCCCAGTAGCGCACGACCTTGTCCATCGGATCCCCGTCGGGGGAGGGGAGGCTGTATTCCGCGGACGGGAGGGGGAACTGAAGGCGCACCTGCAGGCCGGTCTCCTCGGCCGTCTCCCGGGCGGCGGCCTGCGGCCAGTACTCGTCGGGTTCCAGCTTGCCCTTGGCCCAGGCCCAGTCGTCGTAGCGCGGGCGGTGCACCAGTGCCACCTCCAGCTCCGCGCCGGCGCCTCTCCACGGCAGAGTGCCGGCAGCCGGGATCGGGCCCTCAGGCCGGCGGTGGTGATGACGCGTGTGGTCCTGATGGACCTGTGCTGCGGGGGCCTTCTTCGAGGCCGAGGTGCGGCTCATCGGGCGCGGGTCTGACGGCGACGCTGGGCATGCTCCTCGATGAGCAGCGATTGCAGGTCCTGCAGTGGCGCGCCGTCGGAATCTCGGGCGAAGCGCGTCCACCGACCCTCACCGTCCAGGTGCCAACTCGCGGTGCCGTCGTCCATGCCCTGGGCCAACACGTGGACCAACTCCTCGATGTGGCCGGGATCCCTGACGTGGACCAGCGCCTCGACCCGCCGGTCCAGGTTTCGGTGCATCAGGTCCGCGCTTCCGATCAGGACGGCGGCCGACCCGCCCGGCCCGAAGACGAAGACCCTGCTGTGTTCGAGGAAGCGACCGAGGATGGAGCGCACCCGGATTCGTTCGGAGAGGCCGGGCACTCCGGGCCGCAGGGCGCAGATGCCGCGGACGAGCACGTCGACCTCCACGCCCGCCTGGGAGGCCCGGTAGAGGGCGTCGATCAGCTTCTCGTCGACGATCGAGTTCACCTTGATCCCGATGTAGGCGGGCTCGCCGGTCGATGCCTTCTCGGTCTGGTCCTCGATATGCGCGAGCAGACCCGGGCGCAGAGAGCGGGGCGCGACGAGCAGGCGCTCGAACTCCGTGGCCAAGGCCCAGCCGGACAGTTGGTTGAACAGCCGGGTCAGGTCCTCTCCCACCTGGGGGTCGCAGGTGAACAGGCCGAAGTCCTCATAGAGCCGGGCGGTCTTCGGGTGATAGTTGCCCGTGCCGACATGGCAGTAGCGCCGCAATCCCTCGGACTCCTGGCGCACGACGAGGGACAGCTTGCAGTGGGTTTTGAGCCCGACGACCCCATACACCACGTGCACGCCCGCCTGCTCCAGCTTGCGCGCCCACTCGATGTTGGCCTGCTCGTCGAAACGCGCCTTGAGCTCGATCACCGCCAGCACCTGCTTGCCGGACTCGGCGGCGGCGATGAGGGCGTCGATGATGGGTGAGTCGCCGCTGGTGCGATAGAGGGTCTGCTTGATGGCGAGGACCCGCGGGTCGGCCGCGGCCTGTTCGACGAACGTCTGCACCGAGGTGGAGAAGGAGTCGTAGGGGTGCTGCACCAGCACGTCCTTGGCGCGCACCGCGGCCAGGATGTTGGCCGGCGTCGCGGTCTCCACCCGGGCGAGGTCGGGGTGGGTGCGCGGGACGAAGTTGGGGTACTTCAGCTCCGTACGGTCCAGGTCCGCCACGTCGGCGAGGCACCGCAGGTCGAGCGGGGTGGGGAGGCGGAAGACCTCCTGGGGGCTGATCTGCATCTCCCGGATGAGGAGGCGGAGCACGTGGTCGTCCATCGCGGCGTCCACCTCGAGGCGCACCGGCGGCCCGAACCGGCGGCGCGAGAGTTCTTTTTCCATCGCGGTGAGGAGGTTCTCCGCGTCGTCCTCCTCGACCTCGAGGTCCTCGTTGCGGGTCACCCGGAAGGTGTAGTGCTCGTGGACGTCCATGCCGGGGAAGAGCTCGTCGAGGTGGGCGGCGATGACCTCTTCGAGCGGGACGAAGCGGTCCACGTCGTCGCCGGCGTCCACCGCCTTGTCGAGCTCGACCAGGCGGGGGAGCAGCGGGGGCACTTTGATGCGGGCGAAGTGCTCGGTCCCGGACGTGGGGTTGACCAGCATGACAGCGAGGTTCAGGGAGAGCCCCGAGATGTACGGGAAGGGGTGGGCGGGGTCGACCGCGAGCGGGGTCAGCACCGGGAACACGCGATCCCCGAACCAGTGGGAGAGCCGTTGGCGCTCGGCGCTGGTGAGTTCGTCCCAGTGCAGAAGCGAGATGCCCTCGTCGGCCAGGGCTGGCCGCACCTGATCCTGGCAGGTGCGTGCCTGGACCTCCATCAGGTGTCGGGCGAAACCCAGGATGCGGTCGAGGAGTTCCCGGGGTTCCAGCCCGGAGGCGGACTGGACGGCGAGGCCGGTGGCGATGCGTCGCTTCAGCCCCGCCACGCGCACCATGAAGAACTCGTCGAGGTTGCTCGCGAAGATCGAGAGGAATCGCGTCCGCTCGAGCAGGTGGACGTCGGGGTCGCCGGCCAGCTGCAGCACCCGCTCGTTGAACTGGAGCCAGGACATCTCACGGTCCAGGAAGCGGTTATCCGGTAGTTCTGCGCTGCCCGGGACCGCCTCGGGGGATGCGGCGCCGCGCACATACCGCCCGTTGGCGCCCCGGGGTCGGCGTGCGGCGCCGGACACCAGCGCGGATTCGGTCGCCTCGTCGCCGTCCGTGCCGCGCGCGTCCCTCGTACGAGCCTCCGCGCCAAGGTCGGTCAGATACGGGCGGGGCTGCTGCTCGGCGGTCTCATGCGGGCCGCGTCGATCTCGGCGGGCGGGCGTGGCCATGGCACTATCGTGTCATCGCGCGGCGAGTTGCGCGTCCAAGTGGTCTCGGGTGAACCCTGCTCGCTCGTACGTGGCCATCGCCGCCGCGTTGTCTCCGTCGACGTAGAGCACCACCCGGGGGCAGCCCCGGTTGCGCAGATGGGCCAGCCCGATCGCGGTGGCGGCGCGTCCGAGGCCCAGGCCCTGCGCCCGGGGGGCGACGCCGACCACGTAGACCTCGCCGATCCCGTCCTCGATCTTGGTCCAGTGGAAGGCGACCGGCCTTCCGTCCGGATCGCGGATGAGGAAGAAGCCGGCCGGGTCGAACCACGGCTGGGCCATCCGGTCCGCCAGGTCGGCCGCGGTGAGCCGGCCCTGCTCGGGGTGGTCGGCGAAGGCATCGGCGTTGAGGGCCAGCCAGGCCGGACCGTCGGCTTCCGTGAAGGTGGTGACGCGGTAGCCGGGGGGGAGCGAGGTGTTGAACTCGTCGCCGGGCTCCAGAGGGCGCGCGAGCCGCCACAGGTCGCGGACGCTCTCCAGCCCCGCGCGCTCGGCGAGGGCGCGCGCGGGGGGCAGCAGGCCGTGCGCCCAGACACGGACTCCGGGCGCGAGCCGGAGGAGCCGGCGCAGGAGGGCGGTGCCGACGCCGCGGCGGCGCGCCTCGGGAGCCACCACTAGCTCGGCGGAGGGGACGTCTCCGGTGGCGTCGAGCTGGGCGTACCCCCACACGCGGCCGCTCCCGGGCGCCTGAGCATCCCCCGGGGCAGCACCGTCCTCGTAGGCGAGCAGGTGCGTGAGCCCCCCGGGGGGACGTCGCAGCTGCAGCAGGGTCTGCTCCGAGAGGGGCGCCACGGCGTCGATCTCGCGGGCGCGGTCCGCGAGGGCCGCCACGGCGGCGGCCTCTTCCTGCGTGAGGGCGGCGCGGACGTGCACGGGGACCGGCGGCATGGCGCCCATTCCACCACGCACGGCCAGGCTGGTCGCGACGCGCCGCGGGCTCAGTCCGGGACGAAGCGGTAGCCGACGTTGCGTACGGTCCCGATCATCGACTCGTGTTCCGTGCCGAGCTTGGCCCGGAGCCGACGCACGTGCACGTCGACGGTGCGGGTCCCGCCGAAGTAGTCGTATCCCCACACCTCCTGGAGCAGCTGGGCGCGCGAGAAGACCCGCCCCGGATGTTGCGCGAGGTGCTTGAGCAGCTCGAACTCCTTGTACGTCAGGTCCAGCAGCCGGCCCCGCAGCCGCGCCGAATAGCTGTCCTCGTCGATGACCAGCTCCCCGGCCGAGATCGGGCCGCTCGGGCCTGCCTCCTGCGCGGCGGGGGACCGGCTCGTGGCGAGTCGCAGCCGCGCTTCCACCTCCGCGGGCCCGGCGGTGTCGAGCAGCACGTCGGCGACCTGCCAGTCGTGGCTCAGCCCGGCGAGTCCGCCCTCGGTGAGGACCGCGATCACGGGGCTGGGGTGGCCCGTGGCCGCGAGGAGCCGGCACAGGGTGCGGCCGCCCGCCAGGTCGCGGCGCGCGTCGACGAGGAGGACGTCCGGGGGCCGGTCGCCCAGGGCCGCGCTCACGTCGGGCGGCGCCAGCCGGATCCGGTGGCCGAGCAGGCTCAATGACGGCAGCACCTCGGCGCTGGAGCCGGGTGCCCCGGTCAGCAGGAGGACCTCGGCCACCCGCCCAGGATAGAACCGGCGCGGCGTCACACCGGCGAGGCAGCGCTCGGGGCAGGCGCTGCGCCGCCGGCGCCCCTCGTGGCAGGCTGGGCGTGTGAGTACCTCCTCGGAGCGCCAGACCACCCTGGCCACGGTGACCGTCCGCTATTGGGCGGCGGCCCGGGCCGCGACAGGCACGCCCGAGGAGGCTCGCCCACCAGGGACCGTGGCCGCGATCCTGGCTGGCGCCGCGGCCGACCACCCGGGTCTCGACCAGGTGATTGCCGTGGCCTCCACGCTGGTGGACGGCATCGTCGCCGGTCCGGACGCCGATGTGCCGGCGGGGGCCGTGCTGGAGGTCCTGCCCCCGTTCGCCGGTGGGTGACCCGGTGTCCGTCACCTCCGATCCGTCGCCGCTGCCGAGCGCGATCCCCGGCCGACCGCTGCTGCCGGTGCGGCCATGGCGATCCGAGGTCACGTTCACCGCTCTCGCCGCCGCGCTGGCCTCGGCGATCGGCGCCGGCACGGGCCATGCGATGGCTCTGGTCGCGGTCGGTGCGCTCTGCGTCGGGGCGGTCGTGGTGGGCTGGGTCCGACTCCTCGACCTGCCGAGCCCGCGGGGGTCTACGGCGGTGCTGGGTCTGTCGGCGGTGGGTCTGGTCGTGACCGGCTGGCTCGCGGCCCTGCCGGAGCGGGGGGTCGCCGATCTGCGGTGGGTGCTCGCCGCGTTGGGTCTGAGCATCCTGGCGGCGTTCATCCACCAGCTCGCCCGGCGCGACGGACGGCCCCGCCTGGTGGAATCCCTGACGGCGAACGTGGCCGGCATCCTGCTGATCGCCACCTGGGCGTCGGCGACCCCGTACCTCGCCCACGACGTCGCCCCTTCCGCGATCCTGATCGTGGCGTGCGCGGTCGCGATCGCGACGCTCGCCGACGTCGCGCGCGGCCGCTGGATCGACGACGTTCCCGCGGTCGTCCTGGCGGCCGGTCTCGCCGCGGCGGGGGCAGGGTTGGCGGCCCGGTCCGTGCCGGTCGGGGAGGTCCCCGCGTGGGGGGCGGCACTCGCCGGGGTCATCGCGGGGGTGGGTTCCTACGCCCTGCGGCAGATCCTGTTCGTCCAGCCGACCCAGTCCCGGCGCCGGCCGCAATTCGCCTCGGGCGCGGCGTCGTGGCTGATCACGGGGGTCGTGATCGCGGGCCTGGTGGTCTGGCAATGAGTGGTACGGCAGTGATTGGTACGGCAATCGCCCCCGCCCACCCGACACCGAAAGGGACGTGATGGTCTTCGAACTCGACACGAGCCTGAACCCCCAGCTGGCGCCGCTCGCGTGGCTGGTCGGCCGCTGGGTCGGCGTGGGCGTGGTCGGCTACCCGTCGATGGACTCCGTCCAGTTCGGTCAGGAGGTCGACTGCTCCCCCGACGGCCGCGCCTTCCTGCGCTGGGAGAGCCGCAGCTGGCTCCTCGACGAGGACGGCACGCGGGTGCGGCCGGCGGCGACGGAGAGCGGCTACTGGCGCGTGCTGGACAGCGGCGAGATCGAACTGCTGCTGGCGCATCCGACCGGCATCGTGGAGATGTACGCGGGCACCCGGGATCCGCAGCGGCCGTCGGTGCAGTTGCGTACGGACGGGGTGATGCGCAGCCCGGAGGCCAAGGAGTACAACGCTGCGACCCGCATGTACGGCTACGTCGACGGCCAGCTGATGTGGGCGATGGACATGGCCGCCACGGGCCACCCGATGACCAGCCACCTGGCGGCCACGCTCCGCAAGGCTCCGTCGGCGTGAACCACGCCTCCTGGCGTCCCGGGCACGGCGCCGACACCTCCGGCGACGTCGGGCCGACGCTGCGGGCCCTCGGCATGCGTATGACGCCGCAGCGCGAGCGGGTGCTCGCCGCCGTGCGGCGCCTGGAGCACGCCACTCCCGACGCTGTAGCGGAAGAGGTCGGGGGGGACGCCGGCGCTCCGCTGTCGCTCTCGACCGTCTATCGCAATCTCGAGGCGCTGGAGCAGGCCGGGATCGTGTCGCACACCTACCTGGACCAACGCACCCCGAGCTACCACATGACGTCCCACGCAGACCACCTGCACCTGCTCTGCCTCGGCTGCGGGAGGGTCTCCGACGCGCCCGTGGGACTTGCGGACACGCTCGCGCGACGTCTGATGGACGCGGTGGGCTTCGTGGCGGACGTGCGGCATCTGGCGGTGCACGGCTGGTGCGCGGCGTGCGACGCCTCCGACCCGCAGGAGCGGGACTTCCTCGACTCGCGCGAGGGCCACGAATCGCGAGACAGGGACGAGCGACGAGAATGGGAACCCCGGCGGGACTGGGACGAACGGCGCGACTCGCGCGAGCGACGAGACTGGCACGGATCCACGGAGGGACGCAGATGACCTCGGACCTGATGAAGCGGGACGGCGCGGTCGAGGCCGGCGGCGTTGACGCCGGCGTCGCGGCGCACTACGGCGACCCCATGCGTGAGCAGAGGCTCTTGCGTGAGGGTCTGGCGGTGGTCGACCTGTCCCACCGCGGCGTGGTCACGGTCTCCGGACCGGACCGACGCTCCTGGCTGCACTCGCTGACCACCCAGCACCTCAGCAACCTGGCTCCGCGCGCCTCCGCGGAGGCGCTGGTCCTCACCCCGAACGGCCACGTCGAGCACGCGCTCCACGTGGTGGACGACGGCGAGACCACGTGGCTGACCGTCGAGCCCGGGACGGCGGCCGCGTTGACCGAATGGCTCGACTCGATGCGGTTCATGCTGCGCGTCGACGTCGCCGATCGCTCGGAGGAGTACGCGGTCCTGGGGGAGCCGACGGCCGCAGAGGGGCAGGAGGGCGAGCCTGTCACCTGGGCGGACCCGTGGCCGGGCCCGGTGGGGCAGACCTGGTGTTACGGGCCCGAGGAGGGGCACCCTGGCGCGGAGCGGGCGTGGCGCGAGCTGATCGTGCCCCGTGGCGAACTCGCGGACCACGTCGGTGACCGGCCGCTCGCCGGCATCATGGCCGCGGAGGCGGAACGGGTCGCGGCGTGGCGCCCGCGGTTGGGTCTGGACACTGATCACCGGACGATCCCGCACGAACTCGACTGGCTCCGCAGCGCGGTCCACCTGAACAAGGGCTGTTACCGCGGCCAGGAGACCGTCGCGCGGGTCCGCAATCTGGGCAGGCCCCCGCGGCGGGTCATCTTCTGCCACCTGGACGGGTCGGGGCACATCCTCCCTGAGCCGGGCACCCCGCTGACCCTGGACGGGCGAAGCGTCGGGCACCTCGCGACGGTGGCGCGACACGTCGAGGACGGGCCCATCGCGCTGGGCCTCGTGCGGCGCAACACCCCCGTGACGGCGACGCTGACCGCGGGCGCGACGGCGGTCGCGCAAACGGTGATCGTCGCGCCCTGAGACCGCCGGCGCCGCGTCCGCGCGGGGCGCACGTGGGGCGCGCGAGTGTGGCGAACGACGCACTGCGGAAACTTGATACCTGCTTGCTGCTGCTAGCACACTACGGATGTGACGACTTTGCCCTCCCCTGCCTCCGGTGTGCACGACCTTGGTGCATACCTGAGGCAGCAACGGCAAAGCGCGAACCTGTCGGTGCGACAGCTGTCGGCACGTACAGGCATTAGCAACCCGTATCTGTCCCAGGTCGAACGTGGACTGCGCCGGCCGAGTGCGGAGATCCTGCAGCGGTTGGCGCAGGGCCTCTCGCTGTCGGCCGAGTCGCTCTATGTCCGCGCCGGCCTGCTCGACTCCTCCCAGGGGGGGCGCGGCCCGGACGTGCGCAGCGCGATCCGACTCGACGGCCGGCTCAGGGAGGACCAGCGGAGCGCGCTGTTGCGCCTGTATGACGGGTTCGTCGCCGACGGAGCGGGGGGCTCCGGCGCCGTAGACCATCCCAACCGCATACTCGCCAAGGAGCAAGAGATGAATTCCGTATCCACGGAACAGAAGGAAGGCACCGCAAAGAAGATCGTGGCCGACGCACTCGCGCCGGTCTACGCCGTGGTGGGGGCCTCCGACCTCGCCGTCGAGAAGATTCGCGAGCTCAGCAACCGCGCGGCCCAGGACGCCAGCGCGACCGTCGACCAGCTGCAGGAGCGTGCCGAGCACGCCGGCAACGATGTGTCCAAGGCCGTCAAGGACTTCCGTGAGGACCCGAAGGGCGCGTTGAAGGACATCCGCCAGGCGCCGACCGCGGCCCTCCACCAGGCGCGCGACGCCGTGTCCACCAGCACCAAGCAGGCTGCGGAGCGCGCCGAGAACGCGAGCAACGACGTGGCCAAGGCGGTGAAGGACTTCCGTGAGGACCCGAAGGGCGCGTTGAAGGACATCCGCCAGGCGCCGTCCACGGCCCTCAACCAGGCGCTCGGCGCCGTGGCCAGCGGGAAGAAGCAGCTCGCGGAGCTTGCCGAGCGCGGCAAGGATGTCGCCGAGAAGAGCCGGAGCGGGCAGGCCGCCGACCAGGCTGCCTCCGCCGCGGCCGGGCTGATCAGCCAGGCCAGCGCGCTGGTCGGCAAGGGGCGCACCAAGGCGGCGCACACGACGGAGGACGCGCGCAAGGCCGCCCTCAAGGGTCGCGAGGCGGCCGCCCACCAGGTCGAGCAGGTCCGCGGTCAGGTGGAGCACGTCGTCTCCGACCAGGCGGAACACGTCCGCGAGGGTCTCAGCGAGGCACGCCGGCGCGGGACCGCCGCGGTCAACGAGGGCATCAAGCCGATCGCCCGCCGCCGTCGCGCGGCCGACAAGGCTCCGCAGTCCGAGACCCCCAAGACGGTCAAGACCTCCGCGACCTCGTCCATCGCGGGCTCGGGCGTCGAGGCCGGCGGCACCACCCCCGTTGCCAAGCGGGTCGCCAAGAAGACGGCCGCCAAGCGCGTCGCGAAGGCGCCGGTCGCGGAGACGCCCGTCGCCGATGTACCCGCCGACGCCCCGAAGGCGGGCGAAGGCGCGGTCGAGCCGGGCGCGACGCAGGCCTGACACGCATCCCCTTGACATAGGTGTGCCCGCGCTGGACGGCGCGGGCACACCCGTACTCTGGGGGAATGCAGCGGTTGAACAACACGCAGGCCGTGGTCATGCTCGTGCTGGGCGTGGCGGCCCTGGCGATGGAGGTGTTCGCCCTCGTGGAGGCCGCCCGGCATCCGGCCGCGGCCTACGCGGCGGCAGACAAGCTCAACAAGGGTGCCTGGGTGGCCATCACCGGCGTGGCGGCCCTGGTCGGGTTCGTGACGGTGGGCAACGTGCTCGGGATCGGTCTGATCGCCGTGGTCGCCGCCGGGGTGTTTCTGGCGGATGTGCGCCCCGCCATCCGGCGGTACACGCCCGCCAAGCGCCGGGGCGGCTCGGGGCAGGGACCGTACGGCTCCTGGTGAATGCCCGGCCTGCCACCGGCCGACGGTGGTCAATGGTTTGTGCTGACGGTCGTGTTCCGGCGCGCCGATAGAATCAGTGTTCGGCCCGGGGATGTCCCCCGGGCTTCGTGATGAGGGGGACTACCAGCAGTGACCACCAACGACGCCCAGACGCGCTCCGGCTCGCGAGTCGACGTCGACCGGCGCGAGCAGGTGTTCAGCGTGGCGCGCCCGTGGGGGGATTTCCGCAGCTTCTGCGAGAACGAGCAGGTCACGGTGAAGGTCATCACCGTCAACCCGGGTCAGCGGCTCTCCCTGCAGACCCACGCGCAGCGCGCCGAGCTCTGGACCGTCCTGGACGACGTGCCCCTGGACATCACGGTCGGCGAGCGGACCTGGACGGCGCAGCAAGGAGAGCTGATCTGGGTGCCGCTCGGTGCCGTGCACCGGATGGCGAACTCGGGGACGCGTCCCGGGCGCATCCTGGAAGTCGGTTTCGGCCACTTCGACGAGGAGGACATCGTCCGCCTCGAGGATGACTACTCGCGCGGCTGATCGTCCGGTCGGGGGGATACCGCCTCCCACGCGACGGTGAGCTCACCGAGACGCCAGCGCGCCGCCGAGTCGAGCAGCGGCCATCCCGCATCGCGGAGCGCGGCCGCGGCGGCGACGAACCGCTGGCGCCGGCCGAAGGCGGCGTGCGGCGCCGCGCGGGCCCACTCCCGATCCAAGGCCGTCAAGAACCCGTGGGTACGCTCGCCGGGCACGTTGCGATGGATCAGCGCCTTGGGGAGGCGCTCGGCGACCTGACCCGGGGCGCGCAGGCCGGCCAGGCGCAGCGAGATCGTGAGGGAGCGCGGTCCCTGCGGGTTGAGCGTGATCCAGCTCGCCAGCCGGCCCACCTCGTCGCAGGTGCCGTCGATCACGACGCCGCGTTCGTGCAGCCGCGATCGCAGCAGGTCCCACGCGGGACCGGCGGCGGACTCCTCGTATTGGCGCAGGACGTTGAAGGCGCGGATCAAGACGGGCCGTTCGGAGGGGTCCGGCAGCGGCACCTCGAAACCGCCAACCGCGAAGTCCAGGCCCGGCCCGGTGAACGACCGCGCGGCCTCGACCCGCGCCGGATCGATCTCCAGGCCGAGGACGCGAAGGCCGGGGCAGACGGGCGCGAGGCGGTCGTGCAGCTGCACCGTGGTGATCGGCGACGCGCCGAATCCGAGGTCCACGACCAGGGGCGCGGGCAGCGACCTCCAGCGCGGCGCCTGGGTCGCGGCCACCCACCGGTCGGCGCGCCGCAATCGGTTGGGGTGGGTCGTGCCTCGCGTCGGGATGCCCACGGGACGGGTGGAGGCCACGCCCCGCACCGTACCGGCTTCACGCGGCGAAGCGGCCCCCACGTTCCGCGCCCCCCGACCCGGGCGCCCCATGCCCCCAGGCCCGGGCGCCCCATACCCCCAGGGCGGTGCGCGCGGGACCACGGGGGCAATATGGCGCGGGAAGCATCGCGGTTCTCGCGCTGTTGTGCTGGACGGCCGTGCTGGATGGCCGTGCTGGATGGCCGCCGGCGCTGGATGGCGTCCCGGAGAAGGAGGTGCGTGCTGGTGCGATCCGCAGGCTCGCCGATACGACGCGTTGCCATGCTCGCCGTGCACACCTCGCCGCTCGCTACGCCCGGGACCGGGGACGCGGGCGGCCTGAACGTGTACGTGCTGCAGTCCGCGGTGGAGATGGCCCGCAGGGGCGTCGAAGTGGAGGTCTTCACGCGGGCGACCTCGGGCTCCCAGGAGCGCATCCAACGGGTGAGAGACGGCGTGGTCGTGAGACACGTGCCCGCTGGGCCCTTCGAGGGTCTCCCCAAGGAGGCGCTGCCCGCCCAGTTGTGCGCGTTCGCCGCCGGGGTGATGCAGGCGGTGGCCGCCCACCCTGAGGGGCACTACGACGTCGTGCACTCCCACTACTGGCTCTCCGGCCAGGTCGGGTGGCTTGTCGCGGAGCGCTGGCAGGTGCCGCTCGTCCACACCATGCACACGATGGCCCGGGTCAAGAACGCCCACCTCGCGCAGGGAGACACCCCCGAACCCGCCGTGCGGGAGATCGGGGAGGCGCAGGTGGTGGGGATCGCAGACCGGCTCGTGGCCAACACGGACGCCGAGGCCGCCGAGTTGGTGGACCTCTACGACGCCGACCCCCGCCGTGTGCGCGTCGTGAATCCGGGCGTGGACCTGCAGACGTTCACGCCCGGCGACCAGGCGGCCAGCCGCCGGCTTCTGGGTGTGGCGCCCGACGATCTGCTCATCACGTTCGTGGGTCGGCTGCAGCCGCTGAAGGCGCCCGACCTGTTGCTCAAAGCCGCGGCCCACCTGCTGGCGCGCCGGCCGGATCTGGCGGGGCGCCTGCGCATCGTCGTCAACGGCGGTCCCAGCGGCAGCGGTCTGGAACGCCCTCGCGCTCTGCAGGACCTCGCGCACCGCCTGGGGATCGAGCACGCGGTGCGCTTCGAGAAGCCGGGGCCCCGGGACCGGCTCGCCCACTGGTATCGGGCCGCCGACCTGTTGGCGGTCCCCTCTCACTCGGAGTCGTTCGGTCTGGTCGCCATCGAGGCGCAGGCCTGCGGCACCCCCGTGGTCGCGGCGGACGTCGGGGGCCTTCCGGTGGCCGTCGGCGGCGGGATCCTCGTACCCACTCACCGGCCCGCCGACTGGAGCCGCGCCCTCGAGTCCCTGCTCGACGACCCCGCGCGTCGCGAAGAGCTGTCCCGCCGGGCCGTCGCGCACGCTGAACGGTTCTCCTGGGAACGGACCACGGACCGACTCCTGGCCGTCTACGAACAGGCGGCCGCCGAGCGCCACGGCGACCTGCTGCCGATCACGCCGGCCTTTGCGATCGCCCGCGGGCGGGCCTCGTGAGTGGACCGGGCGACCACGCCGGGGCTGCTGTCGAGGCGATCCGGAGCTTCGCGGCCGATGCCGAGATCGAGTGCGAGGCGGGGGCCCGCGACGGCGAGTGGGTGCTCGTGCTGCCGGGTGACAAGAAGCTCAAGACGGTCTGTTCGCTGCTGGTCGGCGATCGTGACCTGTCGGTGTCGGCGTTCGTGATCCGCCGCCCGGACGAGAACCACGAGGAGTTCTACAGGACGCTTCTGGCGCGAAACCTGCGCACGCCGGGGCTGGCGTACGCAGTCGACGGGAACGGGGACGTGTTCGTCGTCGGCCGTCTCCCCCTTGCGGCGGTGGACACCGACGCCCTCGACCAGCTCCTGGGTGTGGTCCTGGAGTCGTGCGACGGGGTGTTCAACGAGCTGCTGGTGCTGGGCTTCCTCAGCTCGATGCGGCGGGAGTGGGAGTGGCGCGTGTCGCGGGGGGAGTCGCTGCGCAACCTGGAGGCGTTCCGCGACATCCTGCAGGGCGCCGAGGAACCCTCGGCGGCGGACGGGGCGAGCCGCGCCTGACGCCGCCCGAGGGATTGCGGCGGTGGCGCCTCATCAGGGGCCGGTCGGCGGGGTCGGCGCAACTAGAGTGAGGCCATGACCTACACCCTCGTGCTCCTGCGCCACGGCGAGAGCCAGTGGAACGCCAAGAACCTGTTCACCGGCTGGGTCGATGTCGACCTGACCGACAAGGGTCGCGCTGAGGCCGTGCGCGGTGGTGAACTGCTCAAGGCCAAGGGCGTCCTCCCAGAAGTCCTCCACACCTCCGTGCTGCGCCGCGCGATCAACACCGCGAATCTCGCCCTCGACGCCGCCGACCGGCACTGGATCCCGGTGCGGCGTCACTGGCGGCTCAACGAGCGGCACTACGGGGCGCTCCAGGGCAAGGACAAGAAGCAGATCCGCGACGAGTTCGGTGAAGAGCAGTTCATGCTGTGGCGGCGCAGCTACGACACCCCGCCCCCGGCGATCGACCCGGACGACGAGTTCAGCCAGGCCCACGACGTGCGCTACGCGGCCATCGACGGGGACAACCCGGCGACCGAGTGCCTGAAGGACGTCGTGGCCCGCCTGCTGCCGTACTGGGAGAGCGCGATCGTGCCCGACCTGCGCGACGGCAAGATCGTGCTGGTGGCGGCGCACGGCAACAGCCTGCGCGCGATGGTCAAGCACCTCGACGGGATCAGCGACGAGGACATCGCCGCCCTGAACATCCCGACCGGGCAGCCCTTGGTCTACGAGCTGGACGAGCAGTTCCGGCCGATCACGCCCGGCGGCCAGTACCTCGACCCCGAGGCAGCCGCGGCGGCAGCGGCGGCGGTGGCCAACCAGGGCCGCTGATCGACCTACCGCACGCGAAGGCCCCGGCCCCCATCGCGGGACCGGGGCCGACTCATGCGTCAGTGTCAGCCGTTCGAGGGGACCTTCACCCACTCGCCGGTCACCAGGAATGCGACGCGCTGGGCCACCAGCACCGCGTGGTCGGCGAACCGCTCGTAGTAGCGGGCCAGCAGCGTGAGGTCGATAGCCGCCTCGGTCTCGATGCCGAGCGTCTTGTCGCGCAGGAGCGTGAAGACCTGCTTGTGCAGGTCGTCCATGCGGTCGTCCACCTGCGCCAGGCGGGTGTGGCCCTCCGCGTTCTTGCCGGCGATGATCGCGCCGGTCTCGCTCACGATGAGCTCGGCCACGGTGTCCATCTCGATGAACGTGGGCCGCAGGGCGGTCGGCACCGCAGAGTTCGGGAAGCGCAGCCGAGCGACCTTGGCGATGTGCTTGGCGAGGTCGCCCATCCGCTCGAGGTCCGCGGCCATCTGCAGCGCGGTGACGACCATCCGCAGGTCGGTGGCCACGGGCTGCTGCCGGGCGAGCAGTTCGATGGCCAGGTCCTCCAGGGACTCCCGCATCGTGTCGAGCTTCTCGTCGGCAGCGATGACGCTCTCCGCGAGGGCGACGTCGGCGTCGAGCAGGGAGGTGGTGGCCCGCGCGATAGCGGACCCGGCGAGCGCTGTCATCGCGACGAGCTGGTCTGAGATCCGGTCGAGATCCTCGTGGAAGCCGTCTCGCATGTTGTCCTCTTCGCTGGGCGGATCGGGAACGTTCAGGCGCGGTCACGGGACGGCGCCTGCAGGGGAAGGGTACGGGACCCGGGTGGGCCACTCATGACGGAGGCTCCCAGCCCCGGATGAACGTACAGGGGCCCGAAGGTGAACACTATGCGCACCCGGGGTGATCCGAGGGCTGCGTTTGGATGGCTGCCGAACCCCATGCGTACGCTGCGTGGTGTGGACCTGTCCGTCTGGTTGCCGGTCACCGGCGTGGGGGCCGCCGCGGTCGGCGCCGTTGCCGGGCGCTGGTGGGCCACCGTCGGCCGGATGGGCGACGGCGAGGAGAGTGCGCCGCATCGCCCGGGGGCGGCCGCGCTCGACGGGGCACGGATCTCGGAGGTCCTCGGAGTCCTGCGCAGCGCCGCCGTCGTGCTGGACGCCGGCGACGCCGTGGTCACGGCGAGCCACGCGGCGCGGTCCCTGGGCCTGGTCCGCGGGAAGGATCTCGTCCACGCGCCCCTGCGCGACCTGGCACGTGAGGCCCGGCGGGACGGGGTGAGCCGAGAGAAGCAGCTGGAGCTCGCGCGGGGCCACCTCGGTTTCGGCCGCCTGGTCGTGCTGGCGCGCGTCGCCATGATCGGTGACGACCTGGTCCTGCTCCTGGTCGACGACCACACGCAGGCCCAGCGGGTCGAAGAGGTGCGGCGCGACTTCGTCGCCAACGTGAGCCACGAGCTGAAGACCCCGGTAGGTGGCATCTCCCTCCTGGCGGAGGCGGTGTTGGATGCTCGCGACGACCCCGAGGCCGTGAGCAGGTTCGCGTCCCGGATCCGTACGGAGAGCGAGCGCTTGGCCCGCCTCGTCCAAGAGATCGTCGACCTGTCCCGCCTGCAGAGCGCCGCCTCGCTGTCGGATCCATCCTTGGTGCGCCTCGCGCCCGTGGTCAACGAAGCCGTGGACCGGATCGCGACCGTGGCCGAGGCGCGGGACATGGCGCTGGCCGTGGCCGCCGACCCGGAGGCGACCGTGTACGGCGATGCGAACATGCTGGCCACCGCCGTGGTGAACTTGCTGACCAACGCAGTCAACTACTCCGACCCCGGCACCCGCGTGGCGGTCGGCGTCCGGCAATTGGACTCGATCGTGGAGATCACGGTCAGCGACCAGGGCCATGGCATCCTGCCGGCGGAGCAGGAGCGCATCTTCGAGCGGTTCTACCGCGTCGACCCGGCGAGGTCGCGCGCCACCGGAGGCACGGGCCTCGGCCTCGCGATCGTCAAGCACATCTGCACCAACCACGGCGGGGAGGTGACGGTGTGGAGCGCTGTGGGGCGCGGCTCCACGTTCACGATGCGGCTGCCGGCCGCCTTCGCCGAAGCCGCCCCCACCCGGTCCCGCTCGGCGTCGTCGGACCGGATCGCGCCCCCGAGCCACAACAGAACGCCGTCGAGAGGATGAGGACTCACGTGACCCGGATCTTGGTGGTGGAGGACGAGGAGTCCTTCTCCGACCCTCTGTCCTACCTGCTGACGAAGGAGGGGTATGACGTCGTCGTCGCCGACACCGGACCGGCGGCGCTCGAGGAGTTCGAGCGCGGGGGAGCCGATCTGGTGCTGCTCGACCTGATGCTGCCCGGCCTGTCCGGCATCGACGTGTGTCGCGCGCTCCGCCAGCGTTCCGCGGTGCCGGTGATCATGCTCACTGCGAAGGACAGCGAGATCGACAAGGTCGTCGGCCTTGAGATCGGCGCGGACGATTACGTGACGAAGCCCTACAGCAGCCGGGAACTCCTCGCCCGCATCAAGGCGGTGCTGCGGCGGCACACCGAACCCGACGACCTCATTCCCTCCACCATCGAGGCGGGGCCCGTCCGGATGGACGTGGAGCGGCACACCGTGACCGTCGAGGGCGAACCGACCGCGCTGCCGCTCAAGGAGTTCGAGCTGCTCGAGATGTTGCTGCGCAACGCGGGGCGCGTCCTCACCCGCATGCAGCTCATCGACCGGGTGTGGGGGAGCGACTACGTCGGCGACACAAAAACGCTCGACGTGCACGTCAAGCGCCTGCGCGCGAAGATCGAGCCGGATCCGTCCCGGCCGCAGCACATCGTGACCGTGCGCGGGTTGGGCTACAAGTTCGAGGAGACCTGAGCCGAGACCTGAGCCGAGACCTGAGCCGAGCAGACCTGGGCCTTCGGGGGGCTCAGGAGCCTGCGGCGGCCGTGGTCGGGCTCTGCGCGCCGGTCGTGGCCGGGCTCTGTGTCGGGGCCGGGCTCTGTGTCGGGCTGGACGTCGGGGAGCCGGTGGCCCCGGTCGCGGTGCCGCCGCCCGGGGCGTACTTCTCGTACGGGTAGTGGGGGCTCAGCACCGGTACGTTGGTGCGCGCCGACCCGAACTGCACCTCGACCATGGCGCCCGGAGGCTGTGCGACCGCGGGAACGCGGGTGAAGTGGTTGGCCGTCGCGTCGCTCAGCTGGACCGTCTGGCCGACCGGCACCTGAACGTCCGCCACCTTCGCCGTGCCGACCGTGATCGGCACGGTCGCGGCCGAGGTGCCCCGGTTCTCCAGGGTGGCGGCCAGCGTGCCGGGGCCGTCCTTACGTTCTGAGACGATCAGCGCGTTGAACACGTGCACGTCTCCCACCTGCGCCGAGGCACCGTCGCCGGCGTCGTACTGCAGCTGCGTGGTGATCGGTGAGGACCACTGGCAACCCGCGAGGCCGAGGGAGGCGGCGGCGAGGGCGAGGGCTGCGACACCGCGTGCCGAGCGGGAGCGGGCACGCGTGGCAGGGGAAGTCGACGGTGGGCGAGTCACGCAGGTGAGCGTACCGTTTCGTCCTTGACGCCCCCGGGCGGCCTCGGGGTGGTCGTCGGCGGGCGGTCGGGCGAGGCGACAGGCGGTCGGAGCCAGGACATGACGAGGCACACCCTGCGGTGCTTGTCAAGGCCAAGCGTGCGGTCGTGGACGCCCTGCCGAGGCGCTGACCAGCGCAAATGTCGGTCCCCGGGTTCCGGTGAGCGGCCTTCTCGTGATAAGCTGGTCCCTGCGAAAGGGGAATAGCACATATGGTCTTCAATGTCGGCGAGACGGTTGTCTACCCGCACCACGGTGCGGCACTCATCGAGCAGATCAAGACACGCACCATCCGAGGCGAAGAAAAGCTCTATCTCGTATTGAAGGTGGCGCAGGGTGATCTGACGATCGAGGTCCCCGCCGACAACTGCGAAGACATCGGTGTTCGCGACGTCGTGGGCCAGGAGGGACTCGACCGCGTCTTCGCCGTCCTGCGCGCCTCCCACACGGAAGAGCCCACCAACTGGTCGCGCCGTTACAAGGCCAACCTCGAGAAGCTCGCCTCCGGCGACGTCATCAAGGTCGCCGAGGTCGTGCGCGACCTGTGGCGCCGGGAGAAGGGCCGCGGCCTCTCGGCCGGGGAGAAGCGGATGCTCGCCAAGGCGCGCCAGATCCTCGTCTCCGAGCTCGCACTCGCCGAGAAGACCGACGAGGACCAGGCCGAGACCATCCTCGATGAGGTGTTGGCCTCCTGACCGTCGCAGTCGTCATCGTCGCAGCCGGGGCGGGCAACCGCCTCGGCTGTTCTGTGCCCAAGGCCTTCGTCGGCCTCGCCGGGCGTTCCCTGCTCGCGCACGCGCTGCAGCGCTCCCTCGCCTGCCCGGACGTGGCCCGCGTCGTGGTGGTCGCGCCGGCGACGCACCTGGACGCCGCCCGCCGGGAGGCGGAGGCAGCCTTATCGGAACACGCGACGGGTGGGACCTCCGTCGAGGTGGTCGCGGGTGGTGCGGTCCGTACGGAATCCGTGGCGGCCGGGCTCGCAGCCCTCGATGAGGACACCGACCTCGTGCTCGTCCACGACGCGGCCCGGGCGCTGGCGCCCGCGGCGCTGTTCACCCGCGTGGTGGCCGCGCTCCGGTCCGGCGCGGAGGCCGTCGTCCCGGGCCTCCCGGTCGTCGACACGATCAAGCAGGTCGACACCGCGGGCCACGTGGCGTCGACCCCCGACCGGGCCGGGCTGCGAGCGGTGCAGACGCCGCAGGGCTTCACCCGCTCGCTGCTGGTGAGCGCGCACGCCGGCGGGCTGGAGGCCACGGACGACGCCGCGCTCGCCGAGGCGCTCGGAGTGCCCGTCCTCGTCGTGCCCGGCGACGCGCTGGCCGCGAAGGTGACCACGCCGGAGGACCTCGCCGCGTTCGAGCGCCTGCTGGCCGAGCCCCCGCCCGGCCCGCTCCTGCCCCGCGTGGGGATCGGCACCGACGTGCACGCCTTCGCCTCCGATCAGGATCGGGACCTGATGGTCGCGGGCCTGCACTGGCCGGGGCATCCCGGGCTGGAAGGCCACTCGGACGCCGACGTGGCGGCCCACGCCTGCTGCGACGCCCTCTTCTCCGCCGCGGGGATCGGGGATCTCGGCGCCCATTTCGGCACCGGCAGGCCGCAGTGGGCCGGGGCCTCGGGGCTGGCCCTGCTCGCCGAGGCGGCCCGTCTCGTCCGCGCGGCGGGCTTCGAGATCGGCAACGTGACCGTCCAGGTCATCGGCGTCAGGCCCAAGATCGGTACGCGCCGCGAGGAGGCGCAGGCCGCGCTGTCGGGGGCGTGCGGCGCCCCCGTCAGCGTGAGCGGGACGACGACCGACGGGCTGGGCTTCACCGGCCGGGGCGAGGGTTTGGCGGCGGTCGCGACCGCCCTGGTGTGGCCGGCGCCGCGCCGGACGGGGGCCTCCTGACCTGCGTGCGGCGTTGACAGAAGGCCGTCGGGTCGCGCACGGTCGCAGCAAGACCTGCGCACCACCGACATCACACGAGCACCGACGTCATACGAGCTTGGAGGAGATCCCCATGCCCCAGACCGTTCCCGGAGTCATCGCGCGCGCCCGGGGCGCGCGCGTCGAGGTCGTGGACGTGGTCGTCCCGGATCCCGGCCCGGGGGAGGCGGTGGTCGCCGTGCAGGCGTGCGGCGTCTGCCATACCGACCTGCACTACCGAGAGGGCGGGATCGGGGACGAGTACCCATACCTGCTGGGCCACGAGGCCGCCGGCGTCGTGGAATCCGTCGGCGAGGGCGTCACCGACGTCGCCCCCGGCGACTTCGTCATCCTCAACTGGCGCGCGGTCTGCGGCCAGTGCCGTGCCTGCCGCAAGGGCGCACCCCACTACTGTTTCGCCACGCACAACGCCCGCCAGAAGATGACCCTCACGGACGGCACCGAGCTGTCGCCTGCGCTCGGCATCGGGGCGTTCATCTCCAAGACACTCGTCGCGGCGGGTCAGTGCACCCCGGTCGCGCAGGCCGACCCTGCCGCCGTGGGGCTGCTCGGCTGCGGGGTGATGGCCGGCTTCGGGGCGGCCGTCAACACCGGCGCTCTGCAGCGCGGGGAGTCCCTCGCGGTCATCGGGTGCGGCGGCGTCGGGGACGCGGCGATCGCCGGAGGCGTCGTCGCCGGGGCGACGACGATCATCGCGGTGGACATCGACGACGAGAAGCTGAAGGTGGCCCGCCGATTCGGCGCCACCCACACCGTCAACTCCCGCGAGGAGGATGCCGTCGAGAAGATCCGCGAATACACCGGCGGCTTCGGAGCGGACGTCGTCGTCGAGGCGATCGGGCGGCCCGAGACCTACGAACAGGCCTTCTACGCGCGCGACCTGGCCGGACGGGTGGTTCTGGTCGGCGTGCCCACCCCGGACATGCAGCTCACCCTCCCGCTGCTGGAGGTCTTCGGGCGCGGCGGGTCGCTGAAGAGCAGTTGGTATGGCGACTGCCTTCCCAGCCGCGACTTCCCGATGATGGTCGACCTCTACCAGCAGGGGCGCCTGGACCTCGACGCGTTCGTCACCGAACGGATCGGCCTCGATCAGGTCGAGCACGCCTTCGAGCGGATGCACGAGGGCAGCGTGCTGCGGTCGGTGGTGATCCTGTGAGCGCGCGCGTGCAGACGCCGGCCGACCGGCCCGGGTTCCGGATCGACGCCGTGGTCACCCACGGCACGTTCAGCCTCGACGGCGGCACCTGGGAGGTCGACAACAACGTGTACGTCGTCGGCGACGACCGCGAGTGCCTCGTGATCGACGCCGCCCACGATGCCGACGCGATCCTGGCTGCCGTCGGCGGCCGGGAGGTGGGTGGCATCGTGCTGACCCACGCTCACGACGACCACATCAACGTCGCGGAGGAACTCGCACGTCGGACTGGCGCACCCCGTCTGCTGCACCCGGCCGACCGGGTGCTGTGGGACATGGTCTACGAAGGCCCGCCGGAGGGTACTTTGGCGGACGCGCAGACCCTGAGCGTGGCGGGCCTCGACTGGCACGTGCTGCACACCCCGGGTCACTCCCCGGGCGGGGTCTGCCTCTACGCCCCGGATCTCGGCGCGCTGCTGAGCGGGGACACCCTCTTCCAGGGCGGGCCGGGCGCGACGGGCCGCTCATACAGCAGTTTCGAGGAGATCGTGCACAGCATCCGCACGAGGCTCCTGCCGTTGCCCGGCTCCACGGCCGTTCTCACCGGGCACGGGGAGGCGACCACCATCGGCGCGGAGGGGGCGCTGTCCGCCGGGTGGACCTCCTCCTGACCGGACCCCGAGACGAAGGGACGAGGCCGGCCCTGCGGGTCCGGCCTCGTCCCTTCTGTGAGCCCCGACGCGGGCGCAGCGGGGGTCTTCGCTCTGCGCCGGGCCCGTCCCCTGGACGAGTGACCCGGTTCCTCAGGACGTTTCGGTCTGGACGGCCGCGCGGCCAAGTGTGAAGATCCGCCGGTCCACCGCCGGCGGGCCATCCGGTCTCGAAATCCTCTCCCGGGGGAGGCTCGCGCGGGATGCAGGCTTCTGACAAGGCGATTCGCGTGCCGAGCCGCTGTGGGTCGGTCGACCGTTCAATCTCAGCTCATGAGAGTTGAACGCAGGTGTGAAATAACTACCGTGTTCCGGCTTGGAAGAACGCCCCTTGATCGGGCACCCTCGAGGGTGGGAGGTAGTAGGGGTCGGACGCGGTGTCGCCTTCGTCGAGGGACGAGACGTCGCAGGGCTCGTCTGGACGAGTGCGGCGGGTGGCGGACCGGCGACCCGTGCGACGGGATGGTGCGCGAACGGAACTACAGGAGGCGGCTGACCGGGAAGAGGTGCGTCGAGGTTGACGCGCCCGGTGGCTGGGTGGCAGTCGACGCCTCCGCGGGGTGTGCCGCGCCGACCCTGGCACCGGATCTGGTCCTGGAGTGCCCGCAACCCGGACGAGCCGCTGCCCCCCGCGTGAGCGTGACGGTGGCGCCCCGGGGGGATTCGCTGGACGCTGACTCCCGCCGCGTCGCCGCCCAGCTCCAAGCGGACCCGAGCGCCTACATGGCGAGCTGCGACATCTGGCCGCACCCCGTGTGGGGTGACGGGCTCCTCCTCCAGTCGGCCCGGCTCGGCGAGGGGGGCACGCTCGCTCACGACTGCTTCCTGTTCCACGACGGGCGAGACCTCGTCCAGGTCGACGTGCAGTGCGCGTTGGACGACCTGCTGACGCTGGAGGAGGACGTGGCCGACATCGTCGCGCGGACCCGACCGTTGGTGCTTCAGGGGGAGAGCGCATGACCTCGACGGCGGACGCCACGGTCCTGCGCCGGGGACGCGCGGACGGTGGCATATCGGCAGGTTCAGCACTGCGGCGGGGGCCGCGACACCGGCGGTCCGGGGGATCGGACGCGCAGGTGGTGCTCGGTGGGGACGTGGGGGGACACGTGGCAGGAAACATGTTGTCGCGGGGGGCACCCAGAGTGTCCGTCGCGACGTTCGAGGCGTTGCGGCGGGGGGAACTCGACGACGGGGTGGGCGCCAGCGACCGCGCGACGCTGCTGGCCCATGGGCTCCTCGACGAGCGCGGCCGGCCGAGTTCGGTGGCCCGCAGTCTCGCGGAGGAGGTCGTGGACGGCCCCGTACTGCAGGTGCTCACGACCGAGGACGACGGCCTGACCAGTCGGGCTCGGCTCATCATCGGCAGGGACCACCTCGTAGCCGCGGTCCCTGCGAGCGGGGGACCGGACTCCGGGGACGGAGCGTCCGGTTCGAAGTCTTCCCCGCCGACGCTGTGCCGCTGCTCGTCGCCCGCTGGTGGGGGATCGTTCCCCACCTGCCGAGTGAGCGTTCGGAGCACGGACCCTGGCCGGAGGAGACCCTCTGGGAGCGGCTCAGCGACCCCGCAGCGCCGCTGCCGGAGGGGGCGGACGACGAGACCCGCGCCCTGTGGGCGGTTCCCTGGCGCGCGTGGGGGGTGCACTGCCACGAGCGCGGCGTGAGCCGCACCTACGTGGATGCGGGCGACCAGGGCACCTTCCTGGTTCGTCGCGAGGAGGCCGGGACGTTGAGCCTGCTTCCGCGTCCCAGCTCGCTGCTGTGGGGTGACCTGCAGGCGGTGGGTGTGGCGGTGCGCTCTGGGGACCCCTCCCAGGGCGAGGAGTGGTGAGCGCAGGCCGATAGCCTGTCCCGGTGAGTCTTCAGCTATACGACACCGCCGCCCGCGCACAGCGGGAGTTCGTTCCCTTGTCCCCCGGTTGCGTCGGGATCTATATCTGTGGACTCACCACGCAGGGCACCCCGCACATCGGGCACATGCGCTTCGCGGTGGCGTTCGACAT
>CAKUSI010000015.1 GCA_934678955.1 uncultured Austwickia sp.
CGTCCTGGGCGATGTCGAAGAAGTCCTCGCTCCGGTCTTCCACCTCGCTCAGGATGCTGGCGATGGGTTCCTTGTCCACGAGGTTGTTGGCGATCAGGTCGATGGCGAGCGGGTGGTGCTCGACGAGTTGAGCGAGGCGCTCCGCGAGGTGGCGTTGGCCCTGCCACGGGTCGATCTCGGGCGAGGGCTTCCGCTCGCCGAGGACGGCCCTGGTGAGCAGCAGCATGGATTCCACGGGTGAGAACGCAGTCATCCAGCACGAGCATCAGCGTGTCGTCGGCCCCGAGCCACGATCCGAGGGACGCCCTCAGCCACGCCCAGCGCTCTCCCGGATCTGCCGGGAGGCTGGGCTCGCGGTCCGCGAACGAAGGGTCGATGGCGCGTGCCCAGGCCGACAGGCCATCCGCAGCCGAACGGAAGACCAGCTCTCGTTCGGACGCACTCTCGGCCGTGTGGTCCACGCGATCGCCGCCCACGTTCACCCACGCGGTTCCCCGGGTGTAGCCGAGTCCAAACTGCTCGACGTAGAACAGCGCCGCGCACGACTTGCCGGCACCGCCCATGCCGTGGAGCACGACGACGGGCTGTCGGACGGCACGCCCAGCGTCTGCGCTCCGCATTCCGCCTGCAAGGTGCCAGTGGAGGTCGAGCAGCATGGTGAGGCGGAAGATGAAGCGGCCCCCGGAGGTGCCGGGGAGTCCGATGACGGGTGGAGTCGCTCGTGGGGCCGCCGGAACAGGCGCGGAGGTCAGTGCCAGCCGACGTCGCACGGCCGCCGCGGCAACCGCGAGGGAGGCCGTGTCGCCGCCGAAGTGGGCGGCCCGACGGCTTTTCACCGAAGGCATGAGGTCGAGCGCCACGTCGTCGAGGGTCACCACGGCGATCCTGTCCTCACCACGCTCGGCGCCCAGGGCGAGCGATTTCAGCGCCTCCCACTGACAGACACGCGAGGCGTACTGGTGGGCGGAAGCCAGGATGACGGTCAGGCGAGTCGAATCCAGGGCCAGTGCCAGCGTCTCCGGGATGTCGTCCATCTCCCGGATGTTCTCCGCGTCGTGCCAGACGGTCAGCCCACCCCCCACGAGGGCGTCCCGGAGGAGCGCGGCCTGACTCGCGTCTCGGGATGAGTAGGAGAGGAAGATGTCGTGCATGTCGCCCCCGTGCCTGTTGTGTCGTCCTGCTAACCCGCCGTGCTGTCGAGCGCGTCCAGCAGCGCCTTGTAGGACCGCAGTGTGGAGTTGAGTTCCTGCAAGTGGTTGACCCCGCGGAAGATCTGCGGCTCGCCGCGCTCGTCGACGGCGTCGGGATCGATGCCGACGGTGTCGATGACGCACCCGTAGGGGAGGCCGAGCATCCGCACGGCGTCCGCGTGCTGGAACGGGACGTAGATCGGCGAGGTGACCATCAGGACGCGCTGGCCCGGGGACACCTTCGCCACCTCTGAGGCCCAGTAGTGGTAGCTGTCGGGAGTATTGGCGCGTCGGGCCGCGTCCCGACTCGGAGCGACCACCAGTGCGACCTGACGCCCAGCCGCCCCGGTGCCGACCGCCACACGCTTGCGCAGGTTGGGCTGCACCGACTCGTCGAGAGGGACGGTGTCGTCAAGGAGTTCGACGCCGAAGCTCGTCCGCAGTGCCCTCGCCATGGCCTCGTGTTCCTCGCGGACTCCTTCCAGTCCAAATGCAGGGAGGAGATCGAGCTCCGCGTCATTCAGCTCCCGGAAGCCGGAGACCGCGTAAATCGAATCGGCCGTCACACCGTGCGCCATCAGGTGGGCGGCGTACTCCGGACGCCACACGCAGGCCCGGACGAGGCCGCCGAGCATGAGGAGGAAGTCGTATTGCTCGAAGCGCGGCTTCTCCGGCCACCGGAGTCCAAGTTCCCCTGACGCCTCAAGGACGACCTCCTCGAGGGGCCCAGAGACGGTGTCGGGGTCGACGAGGTTGCGTTCGCGGCCGGCCCGGAAGTCCCAGTGCTGCGCCGACCATGCCTGGAGTTCGACCAGATCCAGCGTGCCCGCGACCGGCTTGGGGCCGTCGAAGCGTCGAACCAGTTCGATCAGCGCGTCGTTGATGAGCCACGCGGCGACATCGCTGCGGATGACCTCCGGCGTGGGTGGCACTCCGAGAGCGGGGGGCGGGACAGGCATGGTTCTCCTTCCACAGGACGGATTGCGGCAGGTGCGAGCCTAGCCACGGAGCCGCGTTGGCGTTCCCGGGATCGGAGGACTCAACGGACCAAGGGTAATCCGCTCTGGGTGAGTGACTGGAGCAAGCTGTTTTCAGCCCGAGACGGAGGCGGAGGGTGCGGGCACCCTCCGGCCCCGATGCTCAGAACTGACCCACGGACCGCTGCCAGGCGTGCCAGATCGAGCGACCGCCGCCGATGTGGGCCACCTCGACGCGCCCGTCCGGGCTCTTGGCGGCAGCAATGTCGGTGGCCCAGCCGTTCAGGGCCTGCCAGCGATCGACCCCGGAGGAGGGCGCGAGGCGCCAGATCTTCCCGGCGGCATCGATGGCGAAGACCTCCCAGTTCCCGTTGCCGACGCTGGTGGCGCCGATCTGGCGCATGTCACCGCCGTGGTCGTACCAGCCGCCCAGCGAACCGCCCGGGGTGGTCTGCCACGCGTGGTAGACATGCCCGTTGAGGCCGGTGGCGAAGAGCTCCACGCGTCCGTCGGTGCTGGTGGCGGCGGACAGGTTGCGCACCTGACCCGGGACGTTGGACCACGTCCGCTTGGCTTGGGTCGCCCGCCAGATCGAGTTGCTGCCGCCGACGTGGAACACCTCCCAGCCGTTGCCCCCGCGCGCGGCCGCGATCTCGGTCGCGTAACCGCCCAGACCCTCCCAGTTGGCGATGCTGCCCCCCGGCGTGGACTCCCAGTGGTGGTACACCTGATCGTTCATGCCGATATAGAACAGCTCGACCCGCCCGTCCGTGCTGGTGGTGGCCGCGATGCGCTTGGCTCGGGGCCCCTCGATCGCCATCCAGCCGGTCGAGCCGCCGTTGCGCAGCACCTTGCGGTAGATGACGTTGTTGGTGCCCAGGTGGAACAACTCCCACCCGCCCTGAACCGTCGCGAAGGCGAGGTCCAGCGCCTGTCCGGGGTGGCCGTACCAGATCACCTGCAGCGACGGCGCGGTGGCGGGCAGATCACGCACGTGCAGAAACTCCACGTCCGCGTCCCGGCTGATGTCGATGGTGCGCGCTCGCGTGCCACCTCCCCAGGAGTCCTCCGTGATGCGGACGAGGTTCCCCTGCACCGCCTCGACGTACGCGACGTGGCCGGAACCTCCATCCCACTGGGCGATGGCACCCACGGCCGGCGTCCGGTTCACCCGGCCTGTGCCCAAGTAGGTCGAGACCGTGGTGTCCCATGCCGCAGCGTCGCCCCACCTCACCGACGAGGGCACGAAGTCGGCGACGCCGTTGCGGGCCAGCTTGAACGCCGCGTATCGGGTGCAATTGTGGCCATCGAAGCCAGGCCACCCGACGCGGACGCCGAAGCGTGACTCGGCCCAGGTCCCGCTGTCCGCGGCCGAGTAGCCCCCGGTGGTGCACGCGAAACCGGCGTCGGTGCAGGGGGGATCGCCGATACCGGTCAGTCCCGCAGCGGACGCCGCAGGTGCGGACAGCAGCGCGGACGTGGCCAGGACGGCCGTGGCCGCCAGCGTGGCAAGTGACTTCTTCATCGTGGTGCCCTTTCGATCGGGATGGACACACGACGATCCGTTCCCGGACGCCGACGTGGCTCGCTTGCGAAGCTCGTGCCCACCAAGGGCTGCCGGAATGGCCGGCCTCCTTCGAACTCCGGCGCGTCGAGGAGGTGCTTGCATGTCTTCCCATCGAAGAAGCCAACGCGGCCGTTCAGCGCGGCCTACGCTGTGTCTGGCGCGAGTACGAGGGGGAACCTGTGAGCTTGGTTGAACGGGCGGGCGCGGCAGCCCTTCGCGCGTGCGTGGTGGCAGCCCCCGGTTTCGAGGCCCTCGCACACGGTATTGAGTTGTCGTTGAGGGACGTGGGGCTGCAGAGCAGGGTGGGGTGGCCGGACGAAGAGGACACGGCGATCGTCCTGCTCCTCAGTCGGGAGCTTCCGGAGGGTCTTTCAGAACTGACCGAGCTGCTTCCCGGACGCCTCGTCCCCGTCAAGGTCGGCAACGTCGATGAGGCACTTCTGCCGCAACGGCTAGCGTCATTGAACTGGATTCCCTGGTCTCCTGGGCGCTCTCGCGATGCGATCGACGCGATCAGCCGTGCCTGCGTTACCGACCTCCGAAGCTTCTTCGAGGTCCAGAGCCTCGAAGCTCGGGCGGCAGGTTGGGAGAGCTCTGGACGTGGCGAGGCTGATCTCATCCGAACTAGGCGAGAGTTGCGCCAGCTCTTGGGCGCCTTCGAAGGCGGACTCGAGCTGACCCCGAGCGCCCAAGAGTTTATCCGCAGGTCGTCGGCGGCAACTCGCGCGTCGGAAAGACGCTCGCGCTATCGGGGGATCTTCTGGACAGCGCTGTCCATAGCCATCGTCGTGGGCGTGCTGCAGTCCATGGTCACGCTTCAAGGGTACGAGGAACGCCGCAACCTCTACCTTGTCGCGTCGTCTGGGGCGGACAGTCTCTTCCCAGTGGCTCAGGTCCCGAAGTTCGCCGCGCTGGTCCTGCTCAGCGAAGAGGCCGGAGAACCAGCACCCTTCGAGGCGGAGGCGCGGCTGGCGCGCTTGCTGTCCGAGCCCAGCCCCGTCCAGGCATTCGTCGGCGCACCGAACAACGTCGCCCTCACGGCTACGGCCATTGGCGCCGACGGCCGGATGCTCCAGGTTGGCGGAGATGGGCTGCTGTGGCGCGGCGCGGTCGGGCGGGCCGACCTGGAGCAGACGGCCTCTGTTCCACACCCGGGGACCCTGCTCGTGGCGGACGCGGCTTTGGAGACGTGGGCCGTCGCGGACGACACCCGCGTCACCGCTTCGCAAGCAGGACAAACGACCACCCTTCGGACGAAGCTGGCGGGCGGCGCCGAGTCGCTGCGCATGCAGCGCGACGGTGCGGCGCTCGCGGTGCTCGGAGTTGGTGCGGCCGAGATATTTGCCGTCGGCGGCAGCGTCGAGTTGGTGCGATCAGTCAGTGGTGTGCTCGCAGCGAGCGAGGTCGGTGGGCGTCTCGTGCTCGTGATCGCCGAGGATGAGGTGGTTCGTGTCGTCGACGCCATGACGGGTGAGCGGCTCAGCGAGGTGGGGGCTCCGGCCGATGTTCAAGCGGCGACGGTGTTGGCCGACGGAGCTCTCGTCCTCGTCGCAGGAGAGCGGCTCTGGAAGCAGGACGGCGAAGGGCTGACGAGTGTCGGACTGGCCGTCCCGACGTCGGTGACCCAGCTGGAGGCCACCTCGAGGGGTGAGGTGCTTGTCGCCACTGTGGGGGATGGTGCCCGCCTGATCGACGTGGACCGAGGAGTGCGGTTGGCCCAGATATGTCGCGAAGGTGCCGTGACCCGGATGGACCTGTCTATCGGCTCGGACTGGGTGGTCTGCAACTACGGGGCCACGGGCTGGATCTGGGACACGCGGCCTTTCCGGCCCACGGGGCCCGGGGATGCTGGCGCCAAAGTCCCCGCGGATGTTGCTGATGTTGCATCCGAGGACACCGCCGTAAGAGTCGTTGACGGAGTCCTGGGGATCGCCCGTGGCGACCTGACGACAACCCACGATGTGGCCATGAGGGGCAAGATCACAGGTGACGGTGGTGTCGACCCCGCTGTGTTCGTTCACGGGGAGCTGACTGCCGTGGGAGTGCTGCCCGGTGGGAGGACCGTCGCGTACGGCACCGACTTGGGCGAAGTGGTGGTGGCGGACCTGTCGCCGGCCCTGGAACTGCTAGTGACACAGAGCTGGGTGGAACCCAATGGCTCGCCCGTGCGCTCGCTGCGACTTGAGTCGGGTCGGCTAGAGGTGGCGACAGCTAGCGCACGATGGAGACTCAGCCCCTGCACGGAGTGCAGGATCGACCGAGCACGGCTGCTCCAGGCGCAGGCGGAGCGGCAACTGCCCTGCTACCTCACGGACTACGACGGCGCCTTCCCCACCCGGATCAGCGAGCGGCTTGGGCTCACTGTCTGCCCGGGAGGCGCTTAGCACATGACCCTCGTGTTCCTCTCCTACTCACGCGTCGACTCCGACACCGTGCTGGCGTTCGCAGAGAGGCTGCGCGACGCCGGTTTCCAAGTGTGGCTCGACCAGAACTCGATCCAGGCAGCCGTGCCGTGGCGCACCGAGATCACCAAGGCCATCCGAGGCAGCGACTTCGTGATCGCTGCGCAGTCGGACGCGTGGCGGTCGTCCAGTAACTGCGCCCACGAGTACCGCGTCGCCAAGGAATACGGCAAGTCGATACTGCACCTCGAGGTGACGGACTCTTCGTCGGACTGGGTGGCGGCGGCGAAGGCCGCTGACGCGCAGGTGGACGCCGCGGAGCGGCGACGATCGGCGTTGCTGGGGGACAGCTATCGGTGGTGGCAGGCGGGGCGGCCACGCACCCACTTGGTTTCTGGCGCCGTCCTGCGTGGCTTCCGTCGCGCTCTCCGAACCACCTCCGATCCCATTGCGGTTGACTTCGTCCGACGGTCGTCACAGCGCGTCCGTCTTCGCATGCTGGGCAGGGCGATCCTTGCGGCACTCACTGTCGTGTTGCTCCTCGGGTCGTTTGTGTCGCGGCGAGTGCCCGAGGAGCTGCAAAGTCAAGTTTCCGCAGCAGTGGAAGACCTGCGTTCCGAGCGGTTGGTGAGAACCGCCCTGCAGCAAGGCCCTGTCGAGGGACTGCAGGTGGCGGCCGATCTGGCCGTCACGGATTCCTGGGCCAGTCGGTCGGCGCTCGCGCTCGCGCTCGGCGTGCACCTGCCCACGAGCGTCGAGAATCCGCCACCGCGCCGACCCAAAGCCGCACCAGCGCTGCCGGTCGGCACGAAGATCCCGCACGAGAGCGGGAGCGTCACGGTCGTGCCGGGTGGTGTCCGGCTGGAGGCCGGGGCGTCCACGCTGATGATCCGGCTGGCCGGTGATGTGACTGCCCTTGCCTGGGGTCGTGGCGGTACCTGGTTCGCCGTCGCCACGAACCGCGACGTCCGTGTGGTCAGGGCCTCGACAGGTCGTGAGGTAGCGAAGCTGGTGGGGTATGACGGAATGATCAACGGCCTTGAATGGGCGGACGCGTCGACCTTGGTCGGGCGCGCGGGAACGACCAGGGTCATTTGGTCGCTGCCGCAACGGCCCATGCTGACGAATACCGGATGGCGTGTGAATGGACTCGAAGCAGGGCCGGCGGGCACCACTTTGGTCGTCGGGCAAGGAGGTGAGCTCGCGCTGGTCCAAGGCGACGTTGTGCGGGACCTACCGCAACTTGCGGGTGGAGGCGGGCTGCTGGCCGCCACCGCGACGCCTTCGGGATGGTTGGTGGCGGTCAGTGACGAGGGTTCCTCGGGACGTCTGGTGGAGATATCGCCTGTGGGTGAACTCGGGCGATCGGTCGACATCGGCGAATGCGATCCCAGCGGGCTGGATGTGGCGGAGTCTGGCCAAACCGTAGTGGCGTGCCTGCTCGGGGATGTGGCGGTCGTGGACGTGGCCTCGGGGAGTGTCGAGCGGCTGCCGGTCGAAGGCTTCCAGCTCGCCAGTCTCCTCGTAGACGCAGACGACACCCTGTTGGCTACGTCCGTCTATTCCGAGTTGCTCAGGTGGACTGGCTCGGACTGGGTTCTGACGGGCCAGTGGGCCGGCAACTGCGTCCAAGGGGCGAGGATCATCACCGCCTCACCCGACCGGCAACGCATTCTGCTCACCGGTAACAGTGTGTCGGGGCTTTGCACGCAGCTCAGAAACGACCCGACGGACAGGTCGGAGAGCAGTCGGCTGGCGACACCGCCGGACATCCAGGCATTCACGGACGCAGAGTGGTCGTCGGATGGCCGGACAATCGTGGCGGTGGCCCCGTCCGGTGAACTGTGGGTGTTCGACGCAGAGCACTACGTCACACGCGCCCTGGTTGTCCCGACCGGTGCAGCCTTGACCTCTGTTTCGTTCCTGGACCCACAGCGAGTGCTGGTGGGCAGCATCGATGGCGACCTTGTCGTCGTCGACGTCACCACGGCTGTCGCAGACCTCGCCGGCCAAGTCGCCGAGGCCCGCCGTCGCGCCGTCTTGGCTGAGGAGGCTGGAATCGAGTGACCGTGAGGGCGTCTGACCGGCTGAGCCACCACCCGTGCGCGGAGGCCCCCGCGTCCCAGCAGTTGTTCCTCGATCATCGAGATGAGCGGCCGCGAGTCGAGTTGGAGTTGAGGCGCGCCAAGCGCCACCCCTCCAGCGCTCGTCCTACTGGAAATCGGCAGGGAGGCCCCTGCGGGTCCACCACCTGGGAGGGTGACTCGAGACGTGCTGTTGGAGGGGTGTTGATGGCTGAGTGAAACGCGTTCGCGTCCACGCTAGTGTCGATCTGGCGCAGGTGCGGGCCTTGCAGTCGTGCTTGGTGAGGTCCGACACGCGCCTCTGGGTGCAGCGAGGACGAGATCGAGGCCGCGGACACCTACGCGGACGCGATCTGGGGCGCCATCCGCGACTGTGACGCGATGGTCTTGCTGCTGTCCCCGGCATCCCTCGCCTCGGAGCAGGTGCAGCTCGAGGTCAGCCTCTGCGTCTCGCATCGCAAGCGGCTGATCCCCCTCTTGCTCGTCGACGGCCTGTTCACCCACCCCGCGATGACCGCCGGCTGGCGGTACTGGCTGGAGACCACCCAGGCGAAACCCTGGCGCGCACCCGCCCACGCGGCGGACCAGTCTGCGGCACCTGAACCCAGCGACCGCTGTCTCACACGAAGCGGACCTCATGCCCCTGTTCGACGACAACCAGACGTTCGACCAGGAGCCCGCGTCTTCGGAACCCGACTACGGGTTGGCCGTGTCGACCTGCCTGGAGTTCGCGGAGCGGGAGGGGTAGTCGGTCGCGCTCGCGGGCGTCGGTCTTCACGTCGGGGCTGATACGGCCCTCGAAGTTTCGTTTGCCCGACAGCACCGCGGTCACGGCCAGGTCGTGCTCGTTGACGGCCTTGGAGACCGTCGGACGCCGCCTCGGCGACCTGGCCTTTGTCGGCGAGGCGGTGCTGTTGGCGGTGCCGCCGAGAGCTACCTGGACGCGCTGGGGCTCCCCCTCGACCCAGTTCCGACGCAATGGGTGGAGCCGTACGAGGATGTCAAGGACCGGTGGCTGACCGTGGCGGACGGGATCATCGCCAGGGCACGGGAGGTCGTCGGCCGCTGACTCGTCAGGGCGGCAGTCAGCGGTTCACCGGCTGGACGCGGACCGTTGCGTTGACGTGCACCTCCGCCTCGCCCGAGGCCAACTGCGCGAGCAGGCCGCGCAGCCCGTCGGAGCCCTGGGTGAGGTCGAACGTCACCGACAGCCGACCCGGAGCCGGGGCGCGGCCGGCCGATGTGCTCCCGGAAGCGGGTGCCTTGGCGACGGACGCGTGCGCTCCGATGCGGTCGGCAATGAGTGTCGCAAGTTCAGTCAGCCGGGTGGCGTCGCCCTCCCTGCTGTCGACGTACTGGATCATCCGCATGTAGGCGGGGAGGTCCGCGTTGCGCAGGAAGGCGGGGATCAGCATGCCGCCACGTTCCCGGTCCAGGAGGATGGCCAGGTGGAGTTCCTCCAGGCAGACCTTGGAGGACAGGTAGCTGGGCGAGTACAGGCAGAGCACGTGATCGGAGGCCTCGAGAGCCGTGAAGATCTCGTGCTGCCACGGCGATCCGGGCTTGAGCGAGGAGGAGTCCAAGAAGATCCTGATCCCGGGGATCAGTGCTTGCAGTTCCTTGGTGAGTGCCTTCACCGCCACTGCATCCTCGTGCGAGTAGCTGATGAAGAGGTCATGTGCGGCGGCAGCGGAGCCACTGGTTTCGTCCAACCCCGGGTCGTTCGCGGCTGCCTGCCGGAAGACCTCCCGGAGCTTCTCGACATCGCCCGCCCCCTTGTGGGGACCCAGCACGATGTCGAGGCGCTCGAGGGTGAGTCCGGCACCCATCCACCGCCGTGCCGCTTCCACCATGGCGCGCAAAATGACGTCGTCGGGTTGGCCTTGGTTACCGGACGCCAGCAGGGGCATGGCCACGGTGCGCACCCACGGCTCGCCCGCCACGAACGGGAAGAGGCTGCGGAACACGTCGCCCACCAACTCGGCCGCGAGGTGGGCACGCGCCGGTTCGAAGCACAGGATGCGACCGATGTTGAGGTCGGGCCGTCGCAGCGGTCTCGAGAGCCAACAACTCGAGGTGGCGCGCAGGTCTGTCTCCTTGGCGGCCGCAAGGCGGAGCACGGAGACGCCCCGGGCTTCGAGCGCCGCGATGAGTGTCCGGGGTGTGGGGGTGTAGTTGCCGGGGAACGCCGACACCACGAGCACGTCGCAGGCTGCGTCGGCGGGCAGCGCGGTGAGGTCGCCGTGCAGCAGCCGGATCGTGCCGAAGTCGTCACCCCGGGGGACTGTGAGCTTCGCCAATTCCTTCATCGGACACCTCCGGTGACAAGGAAAGGCCAACACGCGGTGGCCTCTCTCGGCCGTCGATGCCCAACGGCGCACCGACGTGCCCTACCCATACCACGCGCCGGGCCGGGCCGTGGGAGCGCTGGCCGTGAACGGACGACCGCTCCTCGCGTGAGCGGTCAGATGGCGGACGATCCATCGAATTCGTCGGACGCGACAACGCGCGGCGGCTAGCGTGCGCTCGAGACACAAACGAAAGGAACGGCCATGGCGTGTGCGTGCCAGGACAAGGTAAACAACACCTACGGGCGCTGCCCGGCGTGCAATGAGGCGATCAAGATGGGCCTGCCCACCTCCCGCCACAGCTGCTCGCACGGGAAGTGCAGCTGATCGCAAGGGTCTGGCCATGGGTTGGTTCAGCAAGAAGGCGACAGAACCGAAGATGGCTCCCTGCCCGCTGTGTGGGCAGGACGTGGAGTGCAAGGGGGATGCGCTCGCGGATCATTGCACGGACATGCACGTGTATCCCATCCGGGAGGTGAACGGGGGCACCTCGGGTCAGTACACGTGGGACTGCCTGTGTGGCCCCTCTCTGATGAAGTGGCCAGGATCAGGCAGCGGCAGCGGCCTCTTCGCATACCACTTGGCCAGGGTGCACGAATTCCCGCTGCCGTTCGACGACACCCTGATGGTGTTCGACTACGCACCCGAGTGGCGTCGGTTCAGAACTTCTCTGGGGTGACCACGCTTGTTCGGCGCGCGGATGCGTGCTTCTTCGTTGGACCTTCCCAACGACCCGGGAACGGATTCGTAGGCTGAGCCCGGCAGGGCGGCCAAGGGGGAGACATGCAACGAGTGGCACCGGCGCACACCGCGTGTTGGGAGGTCCGCAGCCTGCTGCGCGACGAGCAGCCGGTCAGCCGGTCCAGGGACGCCACCAATCGGTTGCTGGAGCTAGCGGCCGGTCTCGAACCGGGGGCCCACCTGAGCTTCATCATCGCCAGCGACGGGCTTGGGGAGGTCTCCATCCGTCTGCACACGGACACGAGTGACGAGCAGATCGAGGCGCACATCGCGTGGGTCGGGCAGGGCGTCGCCGCGTGGACGCGCATCCCGGACGGCGAGGCGCACCTTGTCGACCTGACTGAGATTGGCGTGCTCACCGAGGTGCTGCCCACCGTTCAGGCGCCGATCTCACCCGAGATGCTGTCGTTCGACTGGCCCAGCAGCAACGAAACGACCGAGGCGCCCATGGCCCTCTGGCCGATCGGCACCCTCGACGACGCCATGGAGATCCTCCAGGCGATGACCGGCGTCGCCGCGCAGGTCCGCGTCCACCTCGCCCCGGCCACCGACCTCGAGAAGCAGATGGCCGCGTCACTCACCCGGCGCTCCGTCCAGTCGCAGGACCCGGTCGTCTACTCCCAGTACATGGGCGCCCCCGTCCGCGTCCGTGCGTTCGTCGGCCAGGCGGGCACGTTGCTCTCCCCGCGGCTGCGCGCCGCCCTCGGACGCCTCGGCATCGGCCTCAAGCTCGTCCCCCGTGACCTCGATTTGGAGGAGATCCGCGCGGCTTGGGACGGCGACGTTTTCACCCTGTCCGGCTCCGTCCAACCGTTCGGGGTCGCGCAGGGCATCGTCCGATTCCCGGCATGCGGCGAGCAGGCGGTTCTGTGCGGCGTCCCGACGGAGGACGCCGAGACCCCGCCCGTCCCCCTCGAGGCGGAC
The DNA here is from genome assembly GCA_934678955.1 of uncultured Austwickia sp. The sequence goes on from CAKUSI010000015.1 coordinate 12,234, forward strand.
GCCGAAGGCGTGGCGGGGTTGCGCCTCGGGACGGCGGTGGGGTCGGCCGGGCGTCGCAAGGAGGTCCGCGTCTCACCCGAGGAACTGCTGCTGCACACCCAGGTGCTCGGCTCGACGGGCACGGGCAAGTCCACGCTGCTGGCCGCGCTGACGCAGGAGGCGTTCGCGGCAGGGTTCGGGGTCACCGTCATCGACAGCCACGGTCCGCTCATCGACCGGATCCTGGACGAGCTGCCGGAGGAAGCGGTCGATCGCACTGTCGTCGTCCGCTCCGGCCGGCAGGAGTTGCCGGTGCGCGTCAACCCCTTCCGGTGTGGCGACGCCGACATGGTGGGTGAGGTGCTGCTGCAGGTGATGCGCGAGCTGCTCGACCCCAACAACCAAGGGTTCCTTGGGCCGCGCTTCGAACGCATCTTCGGGCAGACCCTGCGCGCTCAGCGGGTGCTCTTCGGGGAGAACGCCAACTTGGCCGCCTTCCCCCACTTCATGCGCTCCCGGGAGCAGGTTCGCGCGCTGGCCAACGCCGTCCGCACGGCCGCCCCAGCGCTGGCGGACGAGTTGACCCACGAGTTCGCCAACCTGAGCCCGGATGACTTCGGTGAGTTGGTCGGCTGGATCAACGCCAAGTACCAGCGCATGACCGGGACGCCCGAGATGCGAGCCATCCTGGCCACTGGTGAGGATGCCGTCGATGTCACCCAGCTGATCGACGACCGGCAGGTGCTGCTCATCGACCTCGCGGCGCCCACCATCGGGCCGTTGGGCGCGCAGTTCCTCGGCGAGATCTGGCTGACGAAGCACTGGGCCGCGCTGGCACGCCGTCGGGACACGACCGCGCCGCACCTGCTGATCGTCGACGAGGCTCACCTCTTCGCGTCCGGGCTCCTGCCCCGCCTGCTCGCAGAGGCGCGGAAGTTCGGCGTGGGCGTCGTGCTGGCCCACCAACACCTGGAGCAGTTGACCCCCCACCTGCGCGACGCCACGCTGGCGACGACGAGCAATGTGATCGTCTTCCGCTCGGGTCCGCGCGAGGCGTCCGCGGCGTCGTCCCGCTTGGGGTCGTGGGCCGGTGGGCCGCTGACCCGGTTGCCCCGCTTCCACGCGGCGTCCACGCTGTCGCTCGGCAAGCAGCAGTCGGACGCCTTCACGCTGTTCGTCGACCACAACGACCGCGTGCCCGAGACGTCGTTCGCCGACGACATCGCCACCGCATCCGACTTCACCTACGTGTTGCCCTTCCAGTTCAAGCGCGAGATCACCGCACGGGACGTCGACGAGCGCATCAGGGCGCGCTTGGCGCCGCCCGCGACCGCCCGGACCGGGGGCAAGCCTCCCGACGGGGAGCCGGCCGGTTCGTCCTTCCTGGACGGGTGGCTGGCCGCGCGCAAGGAGCAGGCGGCTGAGCCGGACGCCCCGAGCACCCGGACCCAGGGGTGATGTGACGATGGACCACGAGCCACTGCACAGTCGCTTGGCCGGTGCCCCCGGCGACGACGACCTGGATGCTCTGGAACGTGAGTTGGCCTGGCTGCGGCAGCAGGCCGGCATGGCTCCGTCGCTGACTCCGTTCGAGGGTCGTGCGGTCGAGGCGGCGGACAGCGCCAGGGCCCACCTGGCCCAGGCCCGCTCCGCCCTGAACCGGCTCCCGGATGCCGAGGGCCAGCTGCCGGCGCTGCAGGCCGAAGTGGATCGGTTGAACCGCGCCCGTCGAGGGCCGATCATGCTGGGCCTCGTGCTCGTCCTGGTGGTGTTGGTCGTTGTCATCGGTCAGGCGATGCTGTGAGCGCACGGGACGACCTGAGCGCTCTGCAGCGGACGATCGTGGGCCTGCGTCGGACCATCGCCGCCGCTCTGCCGTCGGCCGCCGGGGCCATCGAGGCGGCCCGGGAAATGCGTGCCGACATCCGCTCGGGTGTCGCAGCCGAGGTTCAGTCCCGCGCGTTGGCGGCCCGACCCGAGGTGGTTGCGCCGTGGGGCGATTCCTTGTGGCAGGGGTGGGTTCCCGACCCACACCAGCCTGCGGAGTTGCGCGTCGGCACGGCCCTGTTGGCCGGGACGGCTCTGCCGGCCACCCTGCCCGTCTTCAGCGGGCAGCCCGTCATCCTCACCAGCAGGGGACAGGACGCCGCCAAGCACGCCGGGGTGGTGCTGCGCAATCTTGCGGTACGGGCCGCCGCGGCGTCCGGCCGGGACGTCGTGCTGCACCTGATCGATCCCCACCAGGAAGGCTTCGGGTTCCCCGAACGGAGCGACCTGCCCAACGCCGCACCCCGCACCTCGAACGTCGTGGCGGACCTGAACGCGGTCGTCGATGCGTGCCACTCCCGCGGCGCCGGACGCCGGGCCGGCTCGCTGCACCTCGTTCTGGCCCTCGACTATCCCCGCGGGTACACCTACGGCGCGGTCGAGGCACTCAACCGCATCGCTCGCCTCGCCCCCGCCGGGGCCCACCTGGTGCTGCACCACGACCTCGACGCCCCGTTGGGCCACGGGCGCGAGCTCGACATCATCGACCCCGTGGTCGCTGACGTGCAGGCGGACGGGTCGGCGTACGGCGCCTGGGGCCCGGCCTCCGTGACGCTGGACGGGCCGCCGCCGCGCGACGTCGTCGACAAGGTCGCCGCCGCGATGCCCGACGCCTCGTCCGCGCCCCTGCGCATCGTGCACTGGACGGACCTCTCCAGTGACGACCCGGCCACGTGGTGGCGGAGCAGCGCACGGCAGGAGGCGCGCGCGCCGATCGCCCTGGGCCCGGACGGGCGACCTGTCGAGGTCGCGTTCGGCATCGATCGCCAGGCTGAATCCCACGCCCACGCCGTCATCGGCGGGCAGGCGGGTTCGGGCAAGTCGGTGCTCCTGCACACCCTCATCACGGCGCTGGCCACGCGCTACTCGCCGGACGAGCTCCGGTTCTACCTGCTCGACGGCCAGGACGGCGCGGAGATGCAGGTGCATCGCGACCTGCCGCACGCTGACGTCGTGACGCTGCGCACCCCCGACGAGTTGCTGCGGGGCGTCCTCGTCGATGTCTCGGCCGAGCTCGATCGCCGCAATGCCCTGCTGGTGGCCCGTGGGCGCTCGTTCCTGAGCGAGTTGGACGACGGCGTCCGCCCACCCCGCTTGCTCATCGTGATCGACGAGTACCAGCGGCTCCTCAGAGGCGGCGACCAGAGCGCGATCACCATGCTGCAGGACATCGCGGCCCAGGGGCGCAAGGTCGGCATCCACCTCGTGCTGGCATCGCAGCGTTTCCACGCGACGGGTCTGCTCAACCAGGACGCCCTCTTCGCCAACGTGCGCACCCGCATCAGCCTGCCGGTGGCGGCCGACTCCCTCGACGGTATCGACGAGTTCAAGGCGGAGGGTCGTCGGCTGATCGCGAGCCACTGCACCGCTGCCGGGCGCGTGGTTGTCAACGACAGCGGCGGTGCCGACGGCGCCAACCACATCGGTCAGACAGCGTTCCAGGAGTACGACGACCTGCGGGTCCTGGTGGCCAAGCTGGCTGCGGAGGAGCCGAACCTGCGCCCGATCCTCATCGACGGCGCCGTGCAGCCCTCGGCGTCCGGCAACCGTGCCCTGGCTGGGCTGGTGAGAGCTGGAGGGCGCCCCAGCGATCTGGTTGCCTGGGCACGAGCCGCAGCCCGTGAAGGCGGCTTGGGCGGCGTGAGCGACTGGCAGCTGTACGACCAGCCGTTCGCCCTTCTCGTCGGACGCACGTACAGCGTGTACGGGAGTGCGGCGGCGGTCGTCCGCCGGGCCGACGGGGCGAACGTGCTCGTGCTCACCCCGGACGCCGAGGTGCTCACCGGGATCCTCCAGACGGGCATCGCCTCGACGGCGCTGAGCACACCGGCCGGCTCGTTAACGGTGTCGGTGCTGGCTCACCTCCCCTCGCCACTGGGCGTGTCGTGGCGCGGGGCCCTGTCCACCGGCCTGGTCGACCTGCTCGCCCTGCGGGGGGACACCGTACGCGTCGCGTCGGACACCACGGAGGCGGTGGCCCTGCTGGACGCGGCCGTGACCGAAGTCGCCCGTCGGGCAGCGCTGAGCAGCGACGAGCTCGCCGGATGTGGTCCCCACCTCGTGGTGGCGGCCGGATTGGAGCGAGTGGACCCGTTCCGAACGGTGGAGACGAGGTATGGTCCCGAGCCGTCGGCGTCCGGGCAGGCCCTGCACCGGCTGGCCCTCGACGGGCCGCGGGTCGGCGTCCACGTGGTCCTGGGTGCGACGTCGCGGCAGGCCTGGGGTCAGGTGCTGCCCGACAAGGCGGCACGCGCGTTCCAGCACCGCTTCTACCAACAGATGAGCGAGCAGGACGCCAACGCGCTGCTGGAGTCCCTGGCGCCGAGCAAGGTGGGCCGTGCGACGGGACTGGGGGGCGGCACCGGTCCGCGCGGTGCGGGTTATCAGGACGCCGTGGCCGCCCGTACGGAGGTCTTCATGCCCTATGTGACCGGACCCGACCTCACGACTGCGTTGCGCGCGCTTCTGACGGGGGTGGCCCGATGAACCTCGACGAGACCGCGATCGAGCTGCGACGCTTCCGTGACGCCCTGGCCGACTTCATGGAGGTGCTCGGGGTGGTCGGCGCGCAGCGCGCGCAGGTCGAGGAACGCCTGCTCGGGTCGTGGGACGACGAGTTCGCCCAGGAGTTCGCGCGACGCCACGGCGAGTACGCGCGCCCGATCGCCCAGTTCGCCGAGCACCTCGGACCGGGCTATCTGGCGTTCATCGACGACAAGGTCGACGCGATCGGGAGGTACCTCCATGGCTGACGTCTCTCGCCTGGTGGGGCTCCTGCAGGACTACCACACCGTCCTCACCGATCAACGGCGGCGGGTTGGGGAGGCCCACCGGGCGCTCGCGGAGCGCTACGGCGCCCTCGACCGCGTGTACGAGGGGGAAGGCGCCGCCGAGTTCAAGTCTGCTTGGCGGCAGGCCGACGAGGCCTTCGAGGCGTACACGGAGGGTGTGCCCGCGGTCTTGTCCCTGCTGAGCGACAAGATCGAGCACCTGCGCCGCCTCGACCGGGGCCTGTGACGTGACCGATCCCGGCCTGATCGCGTTGCGGCTGGATGCGTTCGCCGGCCAACTGGGTGAGGTGCGGTTGCAGGCCCACCGGCTCGCGGACGCCGCCGCGTCCGCCCAGACGGAACTCGAGGACCGGCTGGCGTCGGCCAAGTCTGCCGTGACGTCGGTGGGCAACCGGGTCGAGGACGCCGGCGTCCGGGTGCGGCAGGCGGAGGCCGCCCGGGTGGACGCCGAGCCGGCGGTGGATGGGGTGCCCACCCGCGCGAACCTCTCCGAAGACGCGGTGAACGGGCTGAAGCGCATGACCCGTACCGTCCGGGCGGCGTGGCGGGCGCGGGGGACCCGGGCGCGCGCGGAGATCGCCCGCCTCGAGTCGCGGCTGGCCGCGGCCAAGGCGTCCGAGCGCGCGCCGATCGAGCACGCGATCCAGCGCTGGCGGGCACTGGACGCCTGCGCTGCTGAGGCCATGAGCGTGTGCGAGCGTGCGGACGCCCTCGCCGAGCGGGCGGGGGCGCAGGCCCGCGGCGTCCGCGAGCACGGCAAGCTCGCCCGGGAGGCCTTCGTCCGCTCCGCGCAGCACGGGCATGTGGCCGAGGCGCGCAGGGGCGAGGCGGACGCCGCGGCCGCCGAGGCCGGGCAGGCCATCGGTGAGGCCGTCGAGGGAGCCACGGCGGCCCGTGACCAGGCGCAGCGGATGGGGGAACTGGCCGAATCCGTGCGCGGTCGCGTCGCCGCGGCAGGCCTCAGCCTCGACGCGGACGTTGAGCGGCTCCGCGCGTTCGATCGGGCACGCGGATGAGCGAGGGGGGAGGCCTGACGAGCAGCGCACGGGACCTGGAGTCGTTCCTGGACGAGCGACGTGCGGCGCTCGCCCAGGCGTGGACCGACGAGCGGGCCCGCGCGACGGCGTCCGCGCACCTCGACCCCCTCGGCGAGTCGCTGGGCGCGATCACGGCCACCGCGACGGCGGTCGAGGAGGCCCATCGGTCGGCGGAGCTCTCCCAAGCCGCGGCGGGCCAGGCGGCCGCGCGGGCGGACCAAGCCCTCGGGGCTCTCGCCGAGGAACTCCAGCAGGCGCAGGAGTGGCTGGCGCGCTGCCGCGGCGAGGTGGAGCAGGCTGCACGTGCGGAGGGCGAGTGCGAACGACTCGTCGCCGAGGCCGAACAAGCGCTCGCCCGGGCCGGCTCGGGCTGCGGTATGGAACTCGGGGCTTCCGCCGCGGGCCTGGTGCAGGCGGCGCGTCGGCAGGCGGGGCAGCGGAGGGCACTGCGCCAGGTGGGCGGGGCAGCCGTGGTGGCGGGCGCCGTCGAGGCAGCGTGGACGCTCGGCCCGGAGGTGGGCCAACGGCTGACCGGTGTCGACCTGCCGCCCCAGATCGAGGACGACCTCATCGACCACTTTCGGCAGAACGGGCTGGTGATGGGAGCCCAGATCTCGCACTGGGTCAAGGGCGTGCTGGGAGGCAAGCGGTGACCACCTTGGCGGAGTCGATCGACCGGGTCGTCGACGCCCTGGCCGGGGACGACGACGCGGAGGCAGCGCGTCAGGTCCTGACCCTGTTCGCCTTTCCGCCCGACCAAGTCGCCGCAGCCTTGGAGCCGGTGATCCTGACCGCGGCCGAGGGCTGGCGCTTCGACGACCTGACGTGGTTCGCCACCCGCCGCCTGCCACTGCCCGGCGAGATCGCCGCCACGGTGGACGCCGTCGCCGAGGGTGACCTGGACACCATCTGGGAGTTGGCTGGGGAGGACATCGTGGACGTCGTCGTGCACCTCGCGGCGACGGCCTCCGGGCTGGTCCACCGACAGTGAGCGGCGTCTGATGTCATCAGCGCAGCAGCAGCCACACGACCTGGGGCACGAGGACCAGCATGAGCAAGCCGGTCCCCACCAGGCCCCGGCCCAGTCGGGCGAACGTGGGCTCCTCGAGACCCTGCACCAGCCAGGCGTGCCGTCGCCCCCCAGCAGGGGCCCGTGCACGAGCACCTCCTGGCCTGCGTGGATGGGCAGCGACGAGGCGACACGCACGACCCCCTGCTCCTGACCGGTGTCCACGAGGAGATCCCAACCGGTGCGGCGCTCGACACCGCGCCTCGCGGAGCAGCCCGCGCTCACCAGCATGCCGAACAGCACACCCAAGCAGCCCGACGTGCCGGTCCGAGACCCGATCCAGCTGCCGATCATCATCAGGAGGGCCAACCCGATCAGGAGGGGCAGGAACTCGACCATGAGCGAGCCGAGAAGGCCGACCACGAGGTCGAAGCCCTTGAAGTACACCGCGGCCAGCCAACCCAGGCCAGCGAGCATGCGGATCGGCTGGACACCCGCGACGAAACGACCCTCGACCTCAGTGCCGTCCACGGCGAGTCCGCGCACGTGGAACGGCCCGCCACTGCCGGCGATCGCGGGAGGAGAGTCGGGAACGGGGTCGGCCGGCGCCCGCCACGGGAACGGATGAGGTGGCGTGGACGCCAAGCCGGCTGACCATCCGCAGCCGCAGGTGGATGCGCCGGCGAGGTACCGCTTGCACTGCGGACATTTGGCGGCCATGTCCCTCCTCGGCGACGAGCTTAGGAGAGAGTGGGCGAGGAGAGGGGAGACATCTGTGGGGCGAGCAATCGCGGTGGGTCTCGGCGTCGCCTGGCGGTGGGCCGTGGCGTACGCGCTGCTGTGCGGTGCCACCCTGCTGTGGGCGGGCAGCCAGTACAGCTCCGGACAGGGCGGTGGCCTCGACGAGCTCGTCCGCTGGTCGGTGGTGTTCGGCCTGATCACGACCGTGGTGGCCGCCGAACGTGCCGCCGGCGGCGTCCGTGTCGTGGCCCCCCAAGCGGTGCTGATGGCCGCCCTGGCGGGTCACGCGGTCGGCACCGGGGTGGCGGTCTACTGGTTCACCACCAAGGGCGGCCCCGTGGCGGGCGACTGGTGGATCGGCCCCGCCTTCGCGACCGTCTGTGCCGCGCTGTGGGTGCACTTGTTGGCGCCTCGGGTGCGACCGTGAGCGCCTCTGCCCTCGAGTCTTTCGAGACGGGCCGCACCAGCGGTTGGGTTCCCCTAACATCTGGGACGACGGGCAGTGCCGTCGGGCTCGCCGCACGACGGAGGGGGTGACCAGTGGACAAGCCGCCCGCAGGGACGGGTCCCTTCGGAGGGGCGCCGGGATGGCCGGGGCTGCTGGTCATGATGCTCAGTGTTGGCTCGATCGCGGTCGTCCCGTTCGGACAGCCGTGGTGGTCGCTCATCGCCTACGGCGTCGTTCTGGTGGCCGGCGCCGTGCTCATCGGTATTCAGCGCCGTCTCGTCATGGCGCCCGGAGTGGGCACGCGCGACCTCCGTTCCATCACCCTGTCCCCCGGTGAGAAGGTCGCCATCGCCTTCCTGGTGGTGGGCACCATGGCCAACGCGTGGGTCTTCGCACAGGAAATCGCGCGGAGGGTGTGGGCTGGATGAAGCGCTTCATCATCGGCCTGACCGCCGCCGTCTTGCTGCTCCTCGGCCTCCTTGCCGCGCCGCCCGCACAAGCGGAGGAGCCTGATCCGCTCACCCCCGCGTCCAACGCCTTGTACACGTGCGTGCAGACCGCCGACACCCTCTCTGTGCTGTTCGTCATGGATCGTTCCGGCAGCCTGCGCACCTCCGACCCTCAGGGCGTCCGATTCGAGGGCATGCGCGCCGCGCTGGGGAGCCTCGCCGACATCACCCGTCCGGACGGACAGCCCCTTGCGGTCGAGGTGGCTGTCGGGGCCTTCAACCACGAGTACGCCTCCATCAACGAGGTGGCGGGGTGGACGCAGGTAAACACCCCCGACTCGGGGCTGCGCATCGACCAGGTCGTGGCCCGCGTCCAGAACCGGACTGCTCCCCGAGGTGGCACCGATTTCGAGGAGGCTCTGAAGGGCGGTTTCGAGGACTTCCAGTCGAGGCTCACGCCCGGGACCTGCCGAGTCATGTTGTGGTTCACCGATGGGAAGTTCGACAACGCGCGCGGTGCCAGCGTGGAGGTCAACCGCGCCGACGCCGAGCAGAGGATCGAAGCGGCACGCCAGGACATGTGCTCTGCCGGAGGCGTGGTGGCGCGCATCCGGGAGGCCGGAATCGTACTCATCGGCCTGCAGTTGGGCGAGGCCAGTGACGACCTGCGCCGCATGAGCGTGGGCACCCTGGGTGGGCAGGCTTGTGGCCCCCACCCAGTGCCGGAGCCACACGCCCCAGGCGGTTACCTCCAGGCATCCGACGCCGGCGACCTGGCGTGGGTCTTCACGCGCATGGGAGACCTCGTCCGTGGATGCACGCCGACCGGATCGCTCGGTGGCACGATCGACCCGGGCCTGCACCAAGCGCTCGTTCGAGTGCAGCGTGACCGACTGGAGACGCGCCTGCCGGACGGGGAACAGATCGAACTCGGCTCCCCTGACGGGGTGTTGATCAGCGCGGTCGCGCCCGGTCAGGCAGAGGCCGGCGGCTACCGCATGATCACCGACCGGGATTCCTCGCAGGTGGGGGCTCTGGTGACGTTCCCCAAGGGCGGGGGAGCCGGCACCTGGACGGCGCGAACCACCTTCCCGCCCAAGGCGGATGGCGTGACCTGGTGTGTGATGTCCGGGCTGTCGTTGTCGCGCCCGGACGATGCGGCCCTGCCCACGGCAGGTGCCGAATCGGTGCTGGACGCCGTCATCCTCGGCCCGGACGGGGCTCGCGCCGACTTGGCCCCCTACTCCTCTGTCGACGTGACAGCCACCGTCACAGGCCAGGGGCCACTGCCGGCTGTCGTGGCAGTCGACCCGACGGGCCCGGTGCGGGTGAGTGTGACCCCGGCCGTGACGGACGCTCGGCTGGAGGTTCTGATGTCGGCCGCGGTGACGACCAAGTCGGGCTTGCGGTTGCCGCCGCTCACGCTTCAATTCGCGACCGGGGTGCTCTCCGACGACTTCCCCTCCGTACGTCCCAGCGACGTGCTGCACTTGGGCAATGCCAATCGCCTGGAGCCCCTCGAAGCGCAGCTCACGCTGGTGGGCGCCGGGAACGGGCTGTCCCGAGTGTGCCTTGGCGCGCCCCTACAGAGTGCCCAGTCGCGCGCCGACGGCGTCCTGTCCGTTCCGGAGGGGTGCGTCGACCTTCAGGCGAACGAGCGGCGGGAGGTGACGGTGAGGCTCGCACCGCAACGGGAATTCGTGGGCACCGGTACAGCCGTGCTGCCGATCACGCTGGTCTCGACATCGGACGCCCAGGTGGCGGGGGAGCAGTCACTTGACCTGCCGGTTCGCTGGCGTCATGACATTCCTGTCAACTTGGTGGCCCTGAACTCCTTCTTCATCGGCACCCTGATCATCACACTGCTGCTGATCTGGTTGGCGCTGTACTTGGCCCAGTACTCCGTGGCCCGCTACCAGACGCGAGGCTTGCAGGTGGCAAAGGTTGACGTCCGCCTCACGACCGATGGTCTGCGCCGCGTGGCGCGCAGTGGGCGGGAGTCGGGAGCACTGGTGACCGACGGCGACTTCGAGACTCTCGATCGACCAAACCCACGCCGCATTGCGGTGGGCACGGTGACGCTGATGGTACGGGCCCCGCTCGCGTTTTGGCGGGGTGCGGAGTTCTACGCAGAACCCGCTTCGGGTCACCGCATCGTGGGGTTGGACGGGCGATCGAGCCCCGAGTGCGACTGGGCCCCCACCACACCGGCTCTTGACCACCTCGTGTTGTTGACCGCCTCTGATCGCGTGATTCGGGAGTCGGGCGACAGCCCCATTCCCGCCACGCTGTTCGTCTTCAAGACGGGGCCGTTCCGGGCGGTCCGACCCAACGTATTCGTCCCCGACATGACGATCAAACGTTTGAAGCGCGCCGTCGCGGACGAGGGCGCGCGTGACCAGACGAGCCCCCACTCACGGAAGACAAGGAAGTAGCCATGGGTCTCTCACCCGTCCTCTTCGTCGGCATCGGTGGCACCGGCGGCAAGGTGCTCGGCGTCATTCGTCACCACCTGGCCCGTGAGTTGCGCGGCGTCGGAGTGCACGATGTCCCGATTGGCTGGCAGTTCCTGCACATCGACGTCCCGGCAGAACGGGACGCCGAGGAAGACGGGCAGGCTTTCACCTTGCCCAAGGACTGTTACCAACCACTCACGCTCCCCGGCGACACCTACGTCGGTGCTCACACGGGCCTGAGTGCAAAACTGCGTGCCACGCGACCGGACGACAGCGAGGCGGCTCACGTCGCGTGGGCATCCTGGGCACCTGCCCCCGCTGCGCAGGTGCCAGTCCAACTGGACGACGGCGCCGGGCAGATGCGCGCCGTGGGGCGGGTTGCCGGCCTCTCGTCCCTGGCCCGGATCACGTCGGCAATCCGCCAAGCGGATCTCAAGGTCAAGCGTGCCGACAACGGGCTTGTCGAGGCTGGCACACAACTGGGTGTGACAGGCCCGGCGCAAGTCCCCCCACAGCCGACGGTGTTCGTGGTGGCGTCGATGAACGGCGGGTCGGGTAGTGGCATGCTCATGGACGTCTGTGACGTCCTACGCGTGAACGGGTTCCCGCAGCCGATCGCCATCCTGTTCACGCCTGACGTGATGGCCGGCACCCCGGCCGAGGGTGATGCGGGTCTCGCCCCCAACGCGTACCTCCTGATCAACGAGCTCATGGCCGGACAGTGGGCCGTCCACGCGAAGGACAAGCCCATCTCCCGCACGATGATCCACGCCGTGCAGGGCTCCGCGGTGGGAGCGGCCAAGGGCGGTCCCGATGCGTTCGTCCTCGTGGGACGTCGCAACCGCAACCTGAGCTTGGCCAGCGGCCCCGCCGTCTACGGCGCGCTCGGCCGCATGCTCGCGGAGATGACCCTCGACAGCGACTTCCTCGCCCAGTTCACCAACTTCGTCCTGGCGAACAACCGCGCGGCGGCCAGCAACCTCGGCCTGCAAACGGCGCAGGGTGCTGGCAATGGTCTGCCACGTGCCCTGGGCCTGGGCTTCTCGCGGCTCACGCTCGGCCGCGAGTTTTTCGCCGATTATGCCCGTTACCGATTCCTCCGCGCCTGCGCCGAACAACTGTTGGACGCCCACCTGAAGACCGGGCAGGGAATCACGAGCATGCAACCCGACCAACTCCTGCAGGAGCAGGCGGACCGTGCGCGCCTCACCTTCCTGACTGATCTGCAACTCCGCGAGTATGGACTCGACGCCGTCACGTTCACGTCGTACGACGACCTCCTGGATGCCGTTTCGACCGTGAAGACAGTCTCCGGCCGTAGCAGGCTGGAGCAGGTCACCGATGCCGTGCAGCGTGCCGTCAAGGCTCAGGCGAAGTCGGGCTTGTTCGGGGGTGCCACCATCGCGACGACCGACGCGGGTCTGGTGGCCGCCCAGCGAGTGGAGGACGCCACCACGACGCTGCCGGACGTGGACGGACCTTCCGTGAATCTGCTGCAGGAAGCGCAGGGAGAGGCGATAGGGCGCGTGGAGGCCCTACGCGGTGCGTTGAGCGAGCGCATGGCCCGGGTGGTGCCCGAGTCGGCCGCAGCGCGTGGCATCCCGGTGACCCTGCGACTGCTCGACGACGTCATCTCGCACCTTCGGGCGGCTGCCAAGGAGTTGCGGGACCAGGCGGCACTCAAGCGAGACGACGCCCGTGTGGGGCTCTCTGCGCTGAGGGCTGGAGAGGGCAATCCACGCAAGTCCTTCAGCGCGAACGACCAAGCGGCCATCACGCACATCGCCGACTTGGCGGGCGAGGCGTTCGCAGGTTTGGTGCGGGCGTACGACATGGAACTCACCGCCCACGTTGCCGAGGAGATTGTCTCGGGACTGATCCGGCCGTGGAAGAAGGCACTCGAGGTCGCTCGCGCTCAGCTCGAGCACCAGGTGCGTCCCTCGAAAGTGCAGGAGAAGCCGATCGACCAGTGGCCTGGCGACCACGGGGTCCCGCCCCACTTCCGCCCCTCCGCCATCGACCATGTGCTCGATGACGTGGACGCCTTCCCCGAGACACTCGAGACCTTGGTGATGAACCGGCTGGTGTCGGGAACGGTCGATGCCCTGGACCTTCCGCGCGTCCGGCGGGAGAGCATGGAGAGCGCCGCCGAGGACATCCTGCGCGGGTACAAGATCGTTCCCGGGGAGGAGGTCACCCCCGTCGCCCGTTACCTGCGCGCGTGGCAACCGGATCTGGGTGGCACCGAAACGCCCTCGGCGGCACAAATCACCGCGCTGTTCAGCCAGGACGACCTCATGCAGAGGATCGACCAGTGGCTCCTCTACCCGCAGAGCGCCACGCGGGCCCACATCGACATGGCCTTGCGCGACTTCCTGACGTGTGTTGACGAACCGAACAACCAAGACCTCCGGACCAGGCGGGCCGAAGCCTTCGAACACCAGTTCGTGGCGTGGCTGCGTGCGATGTCACCACTGTTGCGGTTCTCCCAGGACCTGATGCCCAGCATTCATGGGGTGCAGCAACCCGAGATCACGCCGGTCATCGGCGCTGTGGACGTGCCCGCTCAACTGGGAGAGCTGCAACAGGATCTCACCGGCACCCTCGCCCAGGTCTTCCCGACGGCAGGCACGCTGTCATTCAACTCCCCACCGCGCCGGTCGGTCACGGCCTTTTCGTTCACCAACCGCACCTTCGAGACCCTCGTCTGCGACGACATCATGGAGCCCATCGCGCGGGCTGCGTCACCGGAGTGGCTGTACCGCCGCGCCCGCCCCTTGGCCGAGTCGGTTCCCCTGACTCCGGAGGCCCGCCGTGCGCTTGTCACGGGCTGGTTCACCGCTCGCCTGCTCGGCAGGGTCGAGCTGACGGGGATCGGCGCGCAGACTCGCGCCCGTGTCAGAACCAGTCACGGGTGGCAACCGATCGAGCTCAGCGGCATTCGTCCGGCCCGACCCAAGGCAGAGTATGACGCGCCCGGCAGGGTGGTCGAGGGCATCGTCATTGCCCTGATCGAGGCCTATCGGTCGGGCAGCGACGTCCCGCTGCAGCCCTATCGAGACATGATCGCCCTCGGCGGTGATGTGCTGGGGCACACCGGCGCACTGGTCGACTGGGTGAACGGGTACGGGCATCTGGGCGACTCCCGCGATCGTTACCGATTGCCGGATGGCCTCAACTCCCCGGAGGCCCGCGCCGACGCGCTGCAGGACGCGGTCGACAAGCTCGAGGCCGCCGCCCAGTTCGGTCTCGACCTGGCACGGAGTGAGAGCCAGGTGGACCACCGCCAGTGGTGGGCCACCCGTGACATCGAGAGCGACCTGCACGAAGCCTTCGACGCCCTTCGCCACCTCGACCCTGAGCAGGGGCCGGGGGCATGACCCGGAGCGTGGTCGTCGCCGGCGGCCCGCTCCGCGAGCTCGCAGCACAGTGGGCCGCCGCCGGTCTGGTGGGGGAGTGCTTGTGGGTGGATCCCGCTGAGTTCTCCCCCGAGGCGCTGGCATCACGGAACCCGGCCGCTACCCTGCTCCCCCAGGGCGAGACCGGCACCCTCACGGACCTTCTTGAGGCGGACGCGGACACCCGAGTGCGGGTGATCTGGTGTCGCACGCGAGGCGTCGGGCCGGAGGCGGAGGCGGCGATCGCTGGCATGGACGCGCTGTACAGCGCGTTGCCGGGCCTCGTCACGGGCAGTGAGTTGGTTGACCTCCTGGGGCCACAACAAGCAGGGTTGGACCCCTGGCCAGTCACCTCCCCCCTGTGGCGCACCTTGGTGGTGGGCACGCGCGACGCGCTGGCCCCGGGTCGGGCCAGCGACCTGCACCTCGAGGATCCGACGCTCCTGCACCTGCACGCGGCGTGTGTTCTGGGCGGCATTCTGGGCGGACGCCAGCGCTCCGCGCTACCGGGGTGGGGCGCCGGCGGTGCCCTTCGGACGCAGGCGATCGATGTGTTCAGCAGCGTGCTCGGGGGCGGGGAGGCTGTCACGGGGCGCGTGAGATCTTTCATCGACCAGGAGCTTCCCCTGGCGTCAGGGGTGGATGTCCGACCGGACCTACACACCCACGAGCTGGCAGATCGCCTCGTCGACGACGCGTTCGCCCATCTGCGCCGCAGCGGTCTCGGGGCCTCCCTGAGCTATGTGGAACCTCCCCCAGCGTCCTTCGCAAGCCGAGAAATCGTGTCGGCGGGAGAGCACGTCGGCCGCATTCGGGACATGGTGGAGTTCCTGTTCCTCAAGAGCAAGCCGGTCTCCTTCAAGGCCACGCTGACCAACGGCTTGGCGAAACTGCTGCAAGAAGTGGATCTGGGTTACGACCTCGAGCAGGTCCCGGATTCGACCGTGGACATCACCAACTACTACGCACGGGACGCCGAGCTTGTGAGTTGGTTGGGCGCTTGGTGGACCTGGCAGACCGACACGCGGCGTGAGGGGGACGCGCCGGACCCCAGCGTGTGGGGTGACGTGGTGAAGTTCACCACGGGGCTAGTTGATGGTGGTCCCTTGCCCGAGGCTTTCGGCCGGCACCCGAAGCGCCACGACCGCATCGTCGTCGCGCCGCGCGAGCTCATCCACTTCGATCCGATGCCCAACGTCGCGACGCGATCGGCCACGGGCGGCGTCCAGCACCACCCTGTGGCTGAAGAAATCGCTGCCGACGCCGCACAAAAGGTGTTGGTCCGAGCCACGGCGGCGCCGCTCATCGGACAGGAG
>CAKUSI010000016.1 GCA_934678955.1 uncultured Austwickia sp.
AGGTGACGTGCCCCCATCCGAGGGGGTGATCGGTTTCGACGGTGGTCGTCGTTCCAGGGGAAGCGGGTCGAGGATGCTGGGTTATCTCGTCAACGCTCCCAGCAAACCAATAGGTGCCGATTCCAAGCGCACCGACTTCGCCCTCGCCGCCTGAGCGAGCCTTCGAAGTCCGTCAGCCTGAGCTCGCTGCCGGCTCAGATCCTGGCGTCAGCTAGGTAGCTCGCTGCGTCGTCATGTCGGGGGGCGACGCGGGACTCTTACTCGACTGGGCCTGTCAGGGGACGTGTGCGCGCGAGCCCTGGGGCCGAGAAACTCCATAGCGCACTGCACCCGGAGAAGCCCTGGTAAGGCATCATCGGACGCGGGTTCGATTCCCGCCACCTCCACCACAAGGGGCGCGTCACCTTGAGCACACGTTGCTCGTCTCCTGCGCCCGCCCGCGGGACGGTGCCGACGAGATGGATGGGCAGCAGCAGAACGGGTACGAGTGAGCCGCCGGCGCCTGATGGCGCCGGCGGCTCACTGTTCCCGGTGGCGTGCTCAGGCCTGCGGCTGCTGGCCGGCGCCCTCGGCGGTGCCGGACCCCTGGGCGGCGATCTCGGCGCGCACCGCCTCCATGTCGATGGCCCGCAGCTGCTCGATCACCGACTCCAGGGCGGTTGCGGGCAGCGCCCCCGGCTGACCGAAGAGCAGTACGCCGTCGCGGAACCCGAACACCGTGGGGATCGAGGTGATCTGCAGCGACGTGGCCAGCTCCCGCTCGGCCTCGGTGTCGACCTTGGCGAACGTGATGTCGGGGTGCTGCTCGGAGGCGGCCTCGAAGATCGGCGCGAACTGGCGGCAGGGCCCGCACCAGGACGCCCAGCAGTCGACCAGGACGATGCCGTCCTGGGCCACGGTCTGCTCGAAGTTGTCGGCGGTCAGTTCGATCGTCGTCATGTACCCGTCAACCCCAGGTACCCCGGGGTGTATTTCGCCCGCCGCAGACTGTCTCAGGATACGGAAGACGCCGCGCCCGAGTCGCCTCGTCGGACCTCCTAGGATGGTCCCGCAGCCGTGCGTCGCGCGGCGACGCCGCGCATCGCGGCGCATCCGCCCCGAAATCACGGCAGGACGACCATGGCTTCCCCCAAATCCGGACCGGCGCGCAAGGCGCGGTGGACGAGCGCCCAGAAGAAGGCTCGGGCACGTCGCGTGGCCTCTGAGCAGTCCGACCGCGCCGCACCCCCCTGGGACCGTCGCGGACGCGCGGGCGGCGGCTCCGACCGTTCGGACCGCCGAGGCCAGCGCTGGGAGCGCTCGACCGAGCCGCGCCGTGCCGAACGCTGGGAGGCGCAAGGGTCGACACCGCAACCGCGCGACACCGAGGACTCGTATGCACCGCGCGGACGCTCGGATCGGGCGGGCCGCGGAGAGTGGGACCGTACGGCTCGCGGCGGCCGGCCCGAACGCTCCGGCCGAGATCGGCGGGAGTGGGCTCCTCGCGACGGGGATCGCCGCGAATGGGCTCCTCGCGACGGGGGCCGGCGCGAATGGGCTCCTCGCGACGGGGATCGCCGCGAATGGGCTCCTCGCGACGGGGGCCGGCGCGAATGGGCTCCTCGCGACGGGGATCGCCGCGAATGGGCTCCTCGCGACGGGGGCCGGCGTGAGCGGGCTCCTCGCGACGGGGATCGCCGCGAATGGGCTCCCCGTGACGGGGATCGCCGCGAATGGCGTGATCGACCGCGACCCGCGCGCGGTCCACGCGCGGTCGACCGCGGAGGGCGTCCGGCGAGGCACGCCGACCCCCACGCGGAGAGGTTGCGCAGGAAGGACCGCCCGGCGGTCGCCCGGCAGGACCGCGGCCCGGTCCGCGAGCCCGACCCGACGGGCCCCTTTGCCGATCTCGGCCTGCCGGGTCCGGTCGTGTCCCGGCTCGCGCGGGACGGCATCACCGAGCCGTTCCCGATCCAGGCCGCGACGATCCCCGACGCGCTGGCCGGGCGGGACGTGCTGGGGCGAGGGCAGACCGGGTCGGGCAAGACGCTGGCCTTCGGGCTCCCGATGCTGGCGCGCCTGGCGGACTCACATCGGGCAAGTCCCAGCCGTCCGCGCGCGCTCGTGCTGGTGCCCACCCGAGAGCTCGCGCTCCAGGTGAGCGACGCGCTGTCGCCGATCGCGGACGTGCTCGGGCTGCGCCTGAAGCTGATCGCCGGCGGCCTCGCCTACTCGGGACAGATCGCTGCCCTCCAGCGGGGGGTCGAGGTGCTGGTCGCGACGCCGGGGCGGCTCATCGACCTCATCGGGCAGGGCGAGGCGGCCCTGGACGACGTCTCGATCGCCGTGCTCGACGAAGCCGACCAGATGGCCGATCTGGGGTTCCTCCCCGAGGTGAGCGAGATCCTCGACCTGGTGCCGCCCGGCGGCCAGCGCATGCTCTTCTCGGCCACGCTCGACCGGGGCGTCGACGAGGTGGTGGAACGCTACCTGGCCGAGCCGGTCGTCCACGCCACGGACGCCGGGACGGCCAGCGTCACGACGATGGAGCACCATGTCCTCCTCGTGCAGCCGCAGCACAAGAAGCTGATCACCGCGCAGGTCACCCACCGGCAGGGCCGCACGATCGCGTTCGTGCGGACCAAGCTCGCGGCCGATCGGGTCGCCGAGGAGCTGCGGGCCCAGGGGGTGCACGCGCTCGCGCTGCACGGCGGTCTGCAGCAGGGTGCCCGCAACCGCGTGCTGGCGGCCTTCCGGGACGGGCAGGTGCCGGTCCTGGTGGCCACGGATGTCGCCGCCCGCGGCATCCACGTGGACGACGTCTCGCTGGTGCTGCACGTCGACCCACCGCTGGACCACAAGGCATACGTCCACCGGGCGGGCCGCACGGCCCGGGCGGGGGAGAGCGGCGCGGTGGTCGCGCTCGCGCTGCCGCACCAGCGCCGCCAGATGGCGCGCATCTGGGAGGCCGTGGGCGTGGACGGCGAGCCGGTGGCCGTGACCCCCGGGGACGAGACCCTGCAGGCGCTCGGGGCCCGCCGCACGCCCGGCGAGCCGGTGCCGGAGGAATGGTCGCGACGCATCATGTCGCCGCCCCCGCGACGCCGCTTCACTGGCCCCCGCCGCCCGGGAGGAGCGGGTCGGACCGGACGGCCGGGGCGACCGGAGCGCTCCTCCGGCCGCCCCCGCGCATGACCCACGTCGTCGTGGGGTAGCTCGTCACCGTGGCCTACCAAACCGGGAAGCTTCTCGTCGCCACACCGGCGATCTCCGACCAGGTGTTTCGGCGCAGCGTCGTGCTGATGCTGCACCACGACGAGGCGGGGGCCCACGGGCTGGTGCTGAACAAGCCCCTGGGCGTCGACGTCGACGCCGTGCTGCCGGGCTGGTCCGCCCACCTGTCGAACCCCGCCGTGATGTTCCAGGGCGGCCCGGTCGGGCTGGACACCGCCTTCGGACTCGCGTGGGCCACCGGGGACACTCCCGCCGGGGGAGTGGAGCGGGTCTTCGGCACGATCGGGGTCATCGACCTTGACGCGGCGCCGGAGCAGGTGAGCGTCCGGACCGCGGGGGTGCGGATCTTCGTGGGCTACGCGGGGTGGGGACCGGGTCAGCTGGAGCACGAGCTGGAGGTCGACAGTTGGTATGTCGTGGAGCCCCAGCCCTGGGACGCCTTCACCGGCGACCCGCACGGGCTGTGGCGGGACGTGTTGCGTCGCCAGCGCGGCCACCTGGCCTGGGCGGCCCTCTTCCCGGACGACCCGGAGCACAACTGACCCTCGGGGGGATCGGCGTGCCCCCCGCGACGACCCTCTCCATGCGAAGCAGCACCGCAACCCCCGCCTTCGTACACTGAGGCGCATGACCTCCCCGTTCGCCTCCACCGCCGACCCGAACGACCCACTGGACCCGTACGGCCCTGGCGGCCCGCTGAGCCCGCAGACGGCGACGAGCGTGCTGGAGCGGGAGCAGACCGCGACGGACGCGCAGGTCTCCGAGCCGGGCGACCACGAGCGGTTCAGCCACTATGTGCGCAAGGAGAAGATCCTGCAGAGCGCTCTGGGCGGCACGCCGGTCGTCGCGTTGTGCGGCAAAGTCTGGGTGCCCGGCCGCGACCCCCAGCGGTTCCCGGTCTGCCCGGTCTGCAAGGAGATCTACGAGGGTCTCCAGCCGTCCGCAGACGGCGAGGAGTGACCTGCGAGCTCCGCGTGGCGCGCTCGGCGAGCCGCAGCCCGGTCGGCCGGTTGCAGACCGACACGCCGGGCGCGGGCCTCGTCCTGCGCCTTCACCCGTCCTGGACGGCCGGTGCCCGAAAGCGTGAGCGGGCGTCGGATACGGTGATCCGGCCATGAGTACCGCCGCCGCCTCGCACCTGCCGCCCGCCTTCCCCGAACGCGCCCCCTGGGGCACCGCCGGCAAACTGCGGGCCTGGCAGGAGGAGGCACTCGCCGCCTACCTGCGAGCCGACGCCCGGGACTTCCTCGCCGTGGCGACGCCGGGCGCCGGGAAGACCACGTACGCGCTCCGCGTGGCCACCGAACTCCTGGACCGCGGGCTGGTCCGACGGGTCACCGTGGTCGCCCCGACCGAGCACCTGAAGACGCAGTGGGCCGACGCCGCGGCCCGGGTGGGAATCCACCTTGACCCGGGTTTCTCCAACGGGGTGGGCGCCACCAGCCGGGACTACCACGGCATCGCGGTCACCTATGCGGGAGTGGCGAGCCGCCCCGAACTGCACCGTCGGCGCACGCAGGACGTGCCGACCCTCGTGATCCTCGACGAGGTCCACCACGGCGGCGATGCCCTGGCCTGGGGGGACGCGATCCGGGAGGCGTTCGAGCCGGCGGCGCGCCGGCTGGCGCTGACCGGCACGCCGTTCCGCAGCGACACCGCGCCGATCCCGTTCGTGCGCTATGAGGCCGACGACGAGGGCCTGCGCCGGTCCGCCAGTGACTACACGTACGGCTACGCCCGCGCGCTCGCCGACGGCGTGGTGCGGCCCGTGATCTTCCTGGCCTACGGCGGCGAGATGCGCTGGCGCACCCGCGCCGGCGACGAGATCGCCGCGCGCCTCGGGGAGCCGCTGACCAAGTCCGCGACGGCTCAGGCCTGGCGCACCGCGCTCGACCCGGCGGGCGAGTGGATCCCGGCCGTGCTGGCCGCCGCCGACACCCGTCTGACCCAGGTGCGCCGACACGTGCACGATGCGGGCGGTCTGGTCATCGCGAGCAACAAGACGCAGGCACGGGCCTACGCGCGGATCCTGTCGCAGATCACCGGCGAGCGGCCGGTCGTCGTCCTGTCGGACGACCCGCGGGCGTCGGCGTCGATCGAGTCGTTCACGGAGAGCGACGAGCGGTGGATGGTCGCCGTCCGGATGGTCTCCGAAGGGGTGGATGTGCCGCGCCTCGCGGTCGGGGTCTACGCCACCGCCACCTCGACCCCGCTCTTCTTCGCCCAGGCCGTGGGGCGGTTCGTGCGGGCGCGTCGCCGCGGGGAGACCGCGAGCGTGTTCCTCCCGAGCGTGCCGGTGATCCTCGCCCACGCCGCCGCACTGGAGGCTGAGCGCGACCACGTTCTGGATCGGACCCCGGCCGCCGGGGAGGAGCTGTGGGCGGCCGAGGACGCGCTGATCGCGCAGGCCCAGCGGTCCCAGGACACCCCGACGCAGGAGGAGACCCCGGCGTTCGAGGCGCTCGGGAGCCAGGCCGCGTTGGACCACGTCCTGTTCGACGCCGAGCAGTACGGCTTCGGGGCGGAGGCGGGGTCCGCGGAGGAGGCCGAATACCTGGGCCTGCCCGGGCTGCTGGAGCCGGATCAGGTCGCGCACCTGCTGGCCGAGCAGCAGCGACGCAGCGCCCGATCCCGGGGCCGCGGCGGTGCGGGGCCCGCGGGCGCCGGGCATGTCGTGGGCCACGGCGGGACGCCGACGGGCAACGACGCGCGGGGGGACGGGCGGCAGGAGGTGGCGGCGCACCGGGCGCTCGCCGCGACCCGCAAGGAGCTGAACTCGCTGGTCTCGGCCTACGCCCGCAAGACCGGCGCCCCGCACGCGGTGGTCCACTCGGACCTGCGCCGCCAGTGCGGTGGCCCGACGCTGGACCGGGCGAGCCACGAAGACGTCCAGCGCCGGATCGCGACGATTCGCAACTGGTTCGTCGGTCGCCGCTGAGGGGCTGAGCCGCGGGGGACGCGTCCCTCGGTGAAGGACCCACATGGAAGGATGGCGGCATGTCCACGCCCCCTCCTGGCTGGTACGACGACCCGGCCACCCCGGGTCGAGTCCGCTATTGGGACGGCGCCGGCTGGACCGATTATGTGGCCGACCGAGAGCAGGTCGCCGCGAGCGCGAGCTCCTCGGCACCCGCCGAGCACCCGCCCGAGTCCGCGCCTCCGGCTCCGGAGGCCGCCCAGCCCTCGGCGCCCTCCGCGTCGCCCCATCCCCCCGCGTCGACGCAGTCCGGGCCACCTCCAGCCGAAGAGCCGTGGAAGCCTGCGCCGCCGACCGGACCTCACGCCGCGCCACCGGCGGGGCACGACGAGGGTCCCGGACTCTTCGGCCGCCCGGGGCCAGTGCCCGGCGCCGCCCCCGCTTCGAGCAGAGCCCGCCGGGCCCGTACGTCCGACGGAACCCCGCTCGCACCCTGGTGGCGTCGGCTGGTCGCGCGCATCATCGACGAGATCGTCTGCGGACTCCTCGGTCTGCCGCTGGTGCTCCCGGTCGTCCTCCTCCGAGGGGAGGTTCTTACGAGCTATCTCGATGCCGTCCAGGCGGCGTCACTGGGCGGACGGTCCGTCCCTGTGGCCTCGGAGGAGGTCCTCGCCACGGTGGCGATCATTGGACTTCTAGGGGTTTTGGTCTATTTCATCTATGAGACGGTCGGGCTCGTGCGGTTCGGGACCACGCTGGGTCGCAAGGCCGTCCGCATCCGCGTGCGCCGCTGCGACCGCGGCCCGCTGAACCTGGAGGCGGTGTCCCGTCGTTCCGCTGTGAAGGTGGCCGGTCCAGTGGTCAGCGGTGCTCCTGGGATCGGCGACGCGGGGCTGTTCATCGTCCTGATCGACATCGGCCGCGGCCTGCTCGACCGCGGCCGGCGCACCGTCCACGACCTGGCAGGTGGCACCGAGGTGGTGCTGGAGGAGGGACCCACTGCGGGCTTTGGGGCGCGCCGCTGAGCCGTCGACGCGGAAGCGCCGACGCTGACACCTGTCACGACACACCGCGGCGGCTGCCCGGATCTACATAACGGTTATGGCACTGTCGTGTGGACACTCCTCCACCGGGCGCTGGGCCCGGGCGTGCGCTGCCTGTCGGCGGGTGGGTGTCGAGGACTCGTACGGGTGGGGCGGGAGGCATCGTGACCGAACTGACGGTCCGCATGACGCCCAGCGCGCGACCGTCGCTCGACGGCCCGGGGGCCACGGCACCCGTGGTGGAATCCGGGCGGCCGGGTCTCGCGACCATGGAGCTTCCGATCACGCGTGAGGCGCAACGCGGTGCCGGGCCGATCCGAGACCTCCCGAGGCGGGGGACATACCTCCCGGGGCTCGACGGAATCCGCGCGTTGGCCGTCGTCGCGGTGCTCGGCTACCACTTCGGGGTGCCCGGCGCGATCGGCGGATACCTCGGCGTGGACATCTTCTTCGTCCTGTCCGGCTACCTGATCTCCAGTCAGCTGTGGGCCCGGTGGTCGGTCGGCCGCGTCGACCTGCGGGCGTTCTGGGCGGCACGGATCCGGCGCCTCCTGCCGGCGGTGCTGGCCCTGATCGCCGGATGCGCCGTCCTCATGGTGGCCTTCGAGCGTGCCCAACTCGGCGTGTTCGCGGGCGACGTGGGGGCGGCTGCCACGTACACGTCGAACTGGTGGTACATCCTCCACGAGCGGTCCTATTTCGAGAGCACCGGTCGCCCGCCGGTCCTGCAGCACCTGTGGTCCCTCGCCGTGGAGGAGCAGTTCTACCTGCTGTGGCCCCTCGTCGTGGCCGCCGTCCTCGCCGGGGTCCCGCGGATGCGCGCGCGCCGCCAGGTGCTGATGGGCGTCGCGCTGGCGGGTGTGGTGGTCTCCGCGGTCATCATGGGTGTCGGTTCGGCGCTCGCGGACGTGCCCGGCCGCGGCGATCCCAGCCGGTGGTACTTCGGCACCGACTCCCATGCCATGGGGCTGCTGGCAGGGGCGATGTTGGCCTTTGCCCGCGGCGGCGCCGGTTTCGGGCGCCTCATGCCGGCGCTGTCGCCGGCCTCCCGCAGGGCCACCGCGGTCGGCGTCGGTGCGCTCCTGGCACTGGTCACGGCGATCGCGCTCGTGGACGAGTACGCGACCTGGCTCTACCGGGTCGGCTTCCTGCTCGTGGCGGTGGTGACGACGGTGCTGGTCGCCGTCGTCACCCGTCCTGGGCCTCTCGCCACCGCGTTCGCCTGGCGGCCGCTGCGCTACCTCGGACGCCGCTCCTACGGGCTCTACCTGTGGCACTGGCCCGTGACGGTGTTCACCCGGCCCGAGCTCGACGTACCCTTCGACGGTCTCCGGCTGCTCGTCCTGCGGGCCACGCTGACCCTGGTCCTGGCGGAGCTGAGCTACCGGCTCGTGGAGCGACCCGTGCGAACGCTCGGCTGGTCCGGTGCGCTCGCGCTCTGGCGGTCCTGGCGCCCCGGCGCGCTGACGACGGCCCGCGTGGACCCGCTGCGCCTGCCCGCCGCGCAACTCGTGGCGGGCCTCACGATCGCGATGGCGCTGCCGCCGCACCTGGCGCTCCCCAACCCGTACGCCCCGGCCGACACGCGCACCGCCGCCATCGTCAAGGCCGTCCCTACGTTGACTCCCGACCAGGTGACCCGCCGCGAGGAGCTGTCGCTGACCGTCTACGGCGACTCGGTGGCCGTCGGCGCGCGTCCCGGGCTGGAGCGGTACGTCGGCACGCTCGACAGCCACGCCCGCGAGGCCGAGCATTCCTGGGAGCTGCTGCCCGCGGTGGCGGACGACGCCCGCGCCGGCCGCATCCACGGCAACGTCGTGCTGATCCACACGGGCGACAACGGCCTGGTCCCGGAGGAGGAACTCCGGGGGGCGTTGGATGCGCTGCGCGACGTGCCGGTGGTCGTGCTAGTCACGCCCAAGGTCCCGCGCAGCTGGGAGCGGCGCGCGGGGAGCACGATCCGGACGGTGGTCCCCGACTACGCGAACGTGCAGCTCGCCGACTGGCACGAGGCCGCTCAGGGCCGCGCGGAGTGGCTGACTGGCGACGGCATCCACCTGGCCCCGCACGGCGAGGACGCGTATGCCCGTTTCGTGCTCTCCCGGGTGCCGGTGCCGCTGCCCACTGGTTGAGGATTCAGGGTCGGCGGAAGACGTCATCATCGCCGATCCGTCGCCAGCGGCAACGGACCTCACCGGCCACCGTGACCAGTTCGAAGGTGGCACGCCCGTCCGGACTGGCGAACGACCAGGTCATCTCCAACACGCCGGGGGCGCCACGCACAGACTTGACGCACAGGGACTTGGGCCACGGGGCCGAAGGGTCGGAAGCGAACTCGTCGCATGCGGGGATGAATCGCTCGCGGAGCACCTGTCGGAAGGCCGCCTGATGCTCAGGCTTCAGTCGACGGAAATCGCCGTCGAAAGCCGGTGTCGTCTCGAACTTCACGGCTGGTCGGCGGTGTCCAGCGCTTCCAGATGGGCCAGGAGATCTTGGCCGTCGGCGTGCACGTGGACCCGGCCGGCGGCCACGTGCTCGTCCACCTCGCGCTCTCGGTCCTGCCAGCTCCGGGTCCAGAACCAGTGCTGATCGGCGGGAACAGGCAGCGAAGGCCTGAGCTCGAGGACGCCGTCGTCACGTTCGGTGATCTCCACCTGCGCGCCGGGCTGGTCCAGCCGCAGCCGACGGCGCAACTCTGCGGGGAGCGCGACAACGCCGCGTCCCTGAACGCCGACGAATCCGTGAAATCCCACGAGTTGAGACTAGATGTATAGGCGGTTTTCAGCTGTACGGGTTGGGGCGCAAGGGCGGCCTACGGCCCGAGCCGCTGGGGGTTCAGGCGGTCCCGACCAGCTCAACGCCCGCGGCCCGCATCTCGGTCATGGCCTTCGCGGTCGTGTCCGGTGCGACGCCCGCCGTCAGGTCGACGAGCACCCGGGTCCGCAAAGCGTGCCCGACCGCGTCCAGCGCGGTCGCGCGCACGCAGTGGTCGGTAGCGATGCCCACCAAGTCGACCTCGTGGACTCCATGCTCCGCCAGCCAGGTCGCGAGGTCCACGTCCCGGCCGTCATCCTCAGCCAGACCCTCGAAGCCGCTGTACGCAGCCTCCCGCCGCCCCTTGCGGAACACGGCGTCCGCGCGGGCGGCCTCCGCCGCGAAGGCCGGGTGGAAGTCGGCTCCCTGGGTCCCCGCGACACAGTGCGCCGGCCAGCTGTCCACGTAATCGGGGTCGTCCGCGAAGTGCGCGCCCGGATCCTCGTGCCAGTCCGCGGTCGCGACCACGGCGGCGTACGCATCGCGGTGGGCGGAGATGTACGACGCGACGTCGGCCGCGACCTGGGCGCCGCCCTCCACGGCCAGGGAGCCGCCCTCGCAGAAGTCGTTCTGTACATCGACCACGATGAGTGCCCGGGTGGGTTCCGTCATGAGTCCTCCTCGATGGGTGACCTGGCGTGGGACGCCGGCCGTCGGCTCAGGCGAAGATCGTCGGGATGATCGGCTCTCCGTGGGAGAGGCGACGGGCCTCCGCGGGCAGTTCGGACAGGGCGCGCTTGTGGTGGGCGCGCCCGGCGTTGGCGCCGGCGTCCGCGACCACCTCGCCGTCCCGCACCAGCGGGACCAGCAGCTCGCGGTCGTTGCCGTCGTTGACCGGGGCCTCTCCGATCCCGATCACCTCCGCCTCGGCGTCGCCGGAGTCGCTCACCCGGCGCATCGCGTACTTGCGGCCACCCACGCTGTTCTTGTCCAGGCTCTTCTTCGCGACGTTGATCATCTCGCCGCGGTCGTCAGCGCGGGCCACCAGCTTGTAGACCAGGCCGGCGGTGGGCCGCCCCGACCCCGTCACCAGCGAGGTTCCCACGCCGTACATGTCGACCGGCGCCGCGGCGAGCGCCGCGATCGCATACTCGTCCAGGTCGGAGGTGACCACGATGCGCGTGCCCGTGGCGCCCAGAGCGTCGAGCTGCGCCCGGACCTCGTGCGCCTGGGTGACCAAGTCGCCGGAGTCCAGCCGCACCGCGCCGAGCTCGGGGCCGGCCAGCTGCACCGCGAGATCCACGGCGGCCTTCACGTCGTAGGTGTCTACCAACAGCGTCGTCCGCTTGCCCAGGCTCTCCAACTGCGCGGTGAACGCCTGCGACTCGCTGTCGTGTAGCAGGGTGAACGAGTGGGCGGCCGTGCCGGTGCTCGGGATTCCGTAGCGGCGCGCGGCCTCCAGGTTGGAGGTGGTCGCGAAACCGCAGATGTATGCGGCCCGCGCGGCCGCGACCGCGGCCTGTTCGTGCGTGCGGCGGGCACCCATCTCGATCAGGGGCCGCCCGCCGGCGGCGGTGGCCATCCGCGAGGCCGCCGACGCGATCGCGCAGTCGTGGTTGTAGATGGACAGCAGGATCGTTTCCAGCATGCAGGCCTGCGCGAACGTGGACTCCACGATCAGCAGCGGTGAGCCAGGAAAGTAGATCTCGCCCTCCGCGTAGCCCCACATGGAGCCGGTGAACCGGTAGTCGCGCAGGTAGTCGAGGGTGGCCGCGTCGACGACCTTGTGGCGCTCCAGAAACTGCAGTTCGTTGTCGCCGAACGTGAACTCGGCCAACTCCTCCAGCATCCGGCCGACGCCCGCCACCACGCCGTACCGACGTCCGTCGGGAAGGCGGCGACCGAAGAGCTCGAACACGCTGGTGCGTTCGGCCGCGCCGGAGTGCAGCGCGGCCTGCAACATGGTGAGCTCGTAGTGGTCGGTCAGGAGGGCGCTGCTGGTCACGAGGGGCAGCCTATTGTTGAACCGTGGCGATCGCCCCTATGAACGAGCAACTCCGGGAGGAGGAACTCGAGGATCCCCTCGACGTCCCCTGGATCACCATCGTGTGGAACGACCCGGTCAACCTCATGACGTATGTCACGTGGGTGTTCATGACCTACTTCGGCTACCCCGAAGGAAAGGCGCGCGCCCTGATGCTCGACGTGCACCACAAGGGCCGCGCGGTGGTCGCCTCCGGCCCACGAGAGCTGATGGAGCGGCATACCGAGGCGTTGCAGACCTACGGGCTCTGGGCCACCTTTCAACAGGACGACTAGTTTCAACGGGACGACTAGGGGAGCGCGTGGCACGGGCGTTCAAGCGCCGCAAGGGCGGCTACGTGGCGGGGCTGTCGGCCGAGGAACGGGCGATCCTTTCCTGGCTCATGGACCAGGTGCTGGAACTGCTCGCGCCGCCAGGCGCCCCCGAGCCGGATAGTTTCGAGCAGATGCTCGCCGACGCGGGCCTCGCGGTAGGCGCCCCCAGCGGTGACATCGATGGCTCCGGTGAGGTTGCTGCGGCCGCGGCGGACACACCGGCCGCCGACAATTCCGCCACCGCGGACCTGGACGATCCGGGCCGCGATCCCGCGCTGGATCGGCTGCTGCCGGATGCGCATCGGGACGACCCGCTGATGGCTGCGGAGTTCCGGCGCCTGGTCGGGCCCGGCCTGCGGGAGACGAAGGCGGCCAACCTCTCGGCCGCGATCGCGGCTTTGGAGCCCGCGCAGGGCGCGAAGCTTGAGCTCGACGAGGAGCAGGCGCGGGTCTTCGCCATCGCGCTGACGGACGTGCGGCTGGTGGTCGGCGAGCGGCTGGGCCTTCGCGATGACGAGGACGCGGAGCGGCTGGAGGTCCAGGCGGCGCGGGGCGAGATGGACGAGGAGCGCGCCTGGCTGCTGGCCGTCTACGACTTCCTGACCTGGCTGCAGGAGTCCTTGACGTCGGCGATGCTGCAGGGCCTCGATTAGCGGCCCGCCCGACCTCCTTTTGACACAGCCGAATCCGAGAGCGGGCCGCTCGCGGACACAACGACGCATCTGTGTCCGCGTCGGGAAAGGGGCTGGTCGCGTGCCGGAGCGCGTACGCTGACGCGCGACGCACCCCCCAACGCGCCCCGTCACCGGGCGGCGCACTCACCACCGGAAGGGCCCTCATGCGTACCTCGCGGATCACCCTCACCACGCTCGTCCTTACCTGCACCGCAGCGTTCGGCCTGTCTGCCTGCGGTGGCTCTGGCGGCGATTCGACGGCCACGCCGGCCGCCACCATCGCCAAGGATGACGCTCTGGCGGCGGCGGTCCCCGACAAGGTCAAGCAGGTGGGTCATTTCACGGTCGGCGTCGACCCGACATACGCCCCCAACGAGATGCTCGCCTCCGACGGGCGCACCGTCGAGGGAATGAACGTCGACATCCTCGACGCGGTCGCCGCGAAGCTCGGCGTGAAGAACGAGTGGCGGCCGGCCCAGTTCGACACGATCCTGCTCGGGGTGGACAGCGGCAGGTTCGACCTCGCGATGTCGAGCTTCACGATCAACCCGGACCGGCTGAAGTCGGTCGACATGGTCAGTTACTACGACGCGGGCACCCTGTGGGCGGTGAAGAAGGGCAACCCGAACCACGTGGATCCGAAGAACCTGTGCGGCCTGTCCATCGGGGTCCAGAAGGGCACCGTCCAGAACAACGAGATGAACGTCGCCACCAAGAAGTGCACCGATGAGGGCAAGCCGGCGATCAACCTGGTCGTCGACGACCAGCAGAGCAAGATCACGGCCGCCTTGACCTCGGACAAGGTCATCGCGATGGCCGCCGACAGCCCGATCACGCTCTACGCCGTCCAGCAGACAGGCGGGACCCTGGAGAAGCTGGGAGAGATCTACGACAGCGCGCCCTACGGCGTCGTCGTCCCGAAGGGCCAGGCCCAGCTCGCCGACGCGGTGGCCAAGGCGCTGACCTCGCTGAAGGAGTCGGGCGACTACGAGCGCATCCTGAAGAAGTGGGGCAACGAGGCGGGCGCGATCTCTGAGTTCAAGGTCAACCCCACCGCATGACCCCGCAGGTGGCGGGCGCGGGCGCGACGGATCGGCCCGGCCCCATCGACGCGAAGCCGGTCCGCCATCCGCTGCGCTGGGTCGCCACGGTGGTCGTCCTGATCCTGGCGGCCATGCTCGTCAACTCGTTCCTCACCAACGAGCGGTGGGACTGGGCGCTGGCGTTCGACATCATGTTCCGGCCCTCCGTCCTCCAGGGCATGCTCTACGGCACGATCACCGCGACCGTGGTGTCGATGGTGCTCGGCGTCGTGCTGGGCACCGCGATCGCCGTCGCGCGGCTCAGCCCGAACCCGGTGCTGCGGTACTTGTCGTTCGCCTACACGTGGTTCTTTCGCGCGATACCCCGATATGTCCTGCTCGGCATGATCGGCACCGGCATCGGCTACCTCTACAGCGTGGTCGACATCGGCATCCCGTTCGGGCAGCAGTTCGCGAACCTGCTCGGCCTGTCCCACGACCTCACGTTCTTCTCCCTCGACGTGAAGGCGGTGACCGGGGGACTGATGGGCGGGATCCTGGGCCTCGCGCTGTCGGAGGCCGCGTACATGGCCGAGATCGCCCGCGCCGGCATCCTCTCGGTCGACAAGGGCCAGACCGAGGCCGCGGAAGCGCTCGGGATGTCCCGCCCCAAGACCATGTGGCGGATCATCCTCCCGCAGGCCATGCGGGTGATCGTCCCGCCGACCGGCAACGAGACGATCGCGATGGTGAAGGACACCTCGCTGCTCATCGCGGTGCCGGTCATCACGGAGCTGTACTACCAGACCTCCACCATCGCCTTCGCCACCTTCCGGGTCATGGCGGGGTTCGTGGCTGCGAGCCTGTGGTACCTGGTCATCTGCTCCGTGTTGATGGTGGTCCAGACCTATGTGGAGCGGTACTTCGGTCGCGGCTTCGGCGAGGCGCGGGTGGGTCGGCAGACCAACCGCCGGTATGCCCGGCCCGGCGGAATGGGGGGTGCCTGATGGCCGCGGATGCGCCGGGGGGTCCGGAGCCGCTCGTACGAGCCCTCAACGTCACCAAGTCGTTCCACCACACGCCCGTCCTGGCGGGCCTCGACCTCGAGGTCGGTCGCGGCGAGGTCGTTTGCCTGCTCGGTCCGTCGGGGTCGGGCAAGACCACCTTCCTCCGGTGCATCAACCTGCTGGAGCGCCTGGACGGCGGCCGGATCTGGGTGGACGGGCAGTTGATGGGGTTTCAGGACCGCGGCGGCCAGCTCCACGAGCTACCCGACAAGAAGATCGCCCAGCAGCGCCGCGGGATCGGGATGGTCTTCCAGCGGTTCAACCTGTTCCCGCACATGACCGCGCTCGGCAACGTGATGGAGGCGCCGGTGTCGGTGCGCGGCGATGGCAAGACCGCCGCCCGGGCGCGGGCCCGCCAACTGCTCGACCGGGTGGGCCTGGCGGACAAGGAGGAGTCCTATCCCGGCCAGCTCTCCGGCGGACAGCAGCAGCGGGTCGCCATCGCCCGTGCCCTGGCCATGGACCCCAAGCTCATGCTCTTCGACGAGCCGACGTCGGCGCTGGATCCGGAGCTGGTCGGCGACGTGCTCGGCGTGATGCGGGAGCTCGCCGAGTCAGGAATGACCATGATCGTCGTCACCCATGAGATGAGTTTCGCTCGTGACGTGGCCGACCGCGTCGTCTTCATCGACGGCGGCGTGGTGGTCGAGCAGGGCGACCCGCGTGAGGTGATCCACAATCCACGCGAGGACCGGACGCGGGCCTTCCTGCGCCGGATGAGCGCCGAGCGCGAGCGCTGAGCGCGTCGTGCCCGGCGATGGCGACCAACGTCACGTGACGGGCGTTCAGGGAACGAGCGGCCATGTCGGGGCCCTCTGGCATAGTGCTGCACGTGGTGGACGCTCCGATCGGCATCTTCGACTCCGGCTACGGTGGCCTGACCGTGGCCCGCGCGGTGCTCGATCAGCTGCCCCACGAATCCATCGCCTACTTCGGTGACACCGCCCGCGCCCCCTACGGCCCGCGTCCTATCGCGCAAACCCGGCACTTCGCGTTGGAATGCCTGGACCGCCTCGTCGACCACGGCGTGAAGATCCTCGTGATCGCCTGCAACACCGCGAGCGCGGCGGTGCTGCACGACGCGCGGGAGCGGTATGCGGTGCCCGTGGTCGAGGTGATCCGGCCGGCGGTGCGCCGGGCCGCGGCCGCGACCCGCAACGACACGGTGGGCGTGATCTCGACCGTCGGGACCCACCAGAGCCGCGCCTACGTCGATTCGTTCGCGGCCGCTCCACACATCCGCGTCGTCAGCCAGCCCTGTCCGAAGTTCGTGGAGTTCGTCGAGGAGGGCGTGACGGGTGGCCCGGAGCTGCTGACGGTCGCCCACGAATACCTGGACCCGGTCGTGGCCGAGGGCGTCGACACGCTCATCCTCGGCTGCACCCACTACCCCCTTCTCACGGGTGTCATCAGCTATGTGGTCGGTGACCTCGTCACGCTCGTGTCGAGCGCGGAGGAGACCGCCAAGGACGTCTATCGCGTGCTCGCCGACCGCGGCGAGTTGCGGGGGGATCATCTGCCCGCGCCGGACCACGGCTTCACGACGACCGGCGATCCGGCGGAGTTCGCGCGCCTGGCCCGCCGGTTCCTCGGCCCCGAGGTGGCGGACGTCTTCGGCAACACGGCTCGGGCCTCGTGAGGGGGCGGGTATGCGTCTGATTGCGATCGGCTGCTCCGGCTCGTTCCCGGGCCCCGGCTCCCCGGCCTCCTGCTACCTCGTGCAGGCCGAGCACGAGGGCCGGCTCTGGACCGTCGCGCTCGATCTCGGCAACGGCTCCATCGGACCGATGCACGGCGTGCTGGACCCCCGCGACCTGGACGCCGTCGTCCTGACCCACCTGCACCCGGACCACTGCCTTGACCTGTGCGGGCTCTACGTGATGCGGACCTACCAGCCCGGTGGTCCGCGGATGGACCGGCTTCCCGTCTGGGGGCCGAGGGACGCGCCGGAGCGGCTCGGCCGCGCGTACGGGGTGAACGGGCCGGAGGACCTCTCGGACCGGTACGACTTCCGGGTCCTGTCCGGGGGCGAGACCTTTGCGTGCGGTCCGTTCACGATCACCCCGTACCTGATGAACCACCCCGTGGAGGCATACGGCCTGCGCGTCGAGGCCGACGGCGTCGTCCTCGCCTACACGGGGGACACCGACGACTGCCCCCGCCTCCGGCAGTTGATCGCGGGCGTGGACCTGGCGCTGATGGATTGCGCGTTCGTGGACGGCAGGGACGCGGCGGTCGGCATCCACATGAGCGGCTCCCGCGCGGCACGCGCCGCGGTAAAGGCGGGCGGTGTCCGTCGGCTCGTGCTCACTCACATCCCGAGCTGGAACGATCCGGAGGTCTGTCGCGCCCAGGCGGCCGCGATCTGGCCGGGGGACGTCGAACTGTGCCGGCCGGGAGCCGTCTACGACCTACGGGCCACCTAGGGTGGGGCCATGAGCATTCCCGTCAAGCTGGAAGACCTCGGGCGCGTGCTGGAGGAGTACGAATCCGCCGTGCTCTGCACGATCTCGCCGGGACCCCAGGTCAAGGTGCACACGGTCGACCCGGTTCTTCGGGACGGGGTCCTGGTGTTGCCCATGCGGGGTCGGG
This sequence comes from uncultured Austwickia sp., assembly GCA_934678955.1. The sequence goes on from CAKUSI010000016.1 coordinate 17,641, forward strand.
GTTCTGCCCGCAACCTGGAGGCCAACGACCTGGCGACGATCGTATGGCAGCCCCACCAGCGACACGGCTACACGCTGATCGTCGACGGGCGCGGACGCGGCACGCCCGAGGGCGTCGAGGTGATTCCGGACCAGGCGATGCTGCACCGACCCGCCGCTTACGCGGATGGCCCCGCGGCCACATACCCGTGAGGTTTTGACCGGGTGACGGCAGGCGTGTCCGGCGTCGGCCCGGCCGCTCGATAGTGTGAGGTTCATGCCCCGACACGACGGTCGTACCCCCGATCAGCTGCGCGACATCTCGATCACCCGATCCTGGCTGGACCACGCCGAAGGCAGTGTCCTGGTGGAGTTCGGGCGGACCCGTGTCCTGTGCGCCGCGAGCTTCACGGAGGGCGTCCCGCGGTGGCGTCGAGGATCCGGGAAGGGGTGGGTCAGCGCCGAGTACGCGATGCTGCCCCGCTCCACGCACACCCGCAGCGACCGGGAGTCCGTGCGCGGCAAGATCGGCGGGCGCACCCACGAGATCTCCCGCCTGATCGGGCGGAGCCTTCGCGCGGTGGTGGACACCTCCGCGCTGGGGGAGAACACGATCCTGCTGGACTGCGACGTGCTCCAGGCCGACGGCGGGACCCGCACCGCGGCGATCACGGGCGCCTACGTCGCGCTCGCCGACGCCATCGAGACGGGGCGGCGGGCCGGGGCGATCCGGCGCGCCGCGCAGGTGCTGACCGGCTCGGTGGCGGCCGTGAGCGTCGGTGTCGTGGGCGGCGAGCCCGTCCTGGATCTGGACTACGTGGAAGATGTCGACGCGGGCACGGACATGAACGTCGTGATGACCGGCGACGGCCGCTTCGTCGAGGTCCAGGGCACCGCCGAGGGGGAGCCGTTCGACCGGGCGCTGCTCGACGGGTTGCTCTCCCTGGCCGAGCGCGGTTGCGCCCGCCTGGCCGAGTTCCAGCGCGACGCCCTGGCGGCGGAACTTCCCCGCCTGGAGCCTGCGCGATGAGCGACGCACCCCCCGCGACGCAGGCAGGTCCAGGGGGTCGCGCGGCCCGGCGGATCGTCCTGGCCACCCGCAACGCGGGCAAGATCGCCGAGCTGCGCGTCATCCTGGCGGACGTCTTGGCGGAGCTTCGACTGGAGCTCGTCGGCGTGGGCGACTTCCCCGACGTGGCCGACGTGGTGGAGACCGGGGTGACCTTCGCGGAGAACGCCCGGCTCAAGGCGACGACGGTCGCGGACGCGACGGGGCTTCCCGCGCTCGCCGACGACTCGGGCCTCGCCGTGGACGTGCTCGGCGGCGCCCCGGGGGTGTTCAGCGCCCGCTGGTCGGGTCGGCACGGGGACGACCGGGCCAACCTCGACCTGCTCCTCGCCCAGCTCGCGGACGTCCCGGATCCGCATCGCGGCGCGGCGTTCGTCTGCGCTGCGTGCGTGGCCCTGCCAGGCGGGTTCACGATCGTGCGGGAGGGTCGGTTCGAAGGCACCCTGACGCGCGAACCTCGCGGCAGCAACGGCTTCGGCTACGACCCGATCCTGCAGGTCGCCGGCGACACGCGCACCTCCGCGGAGTTGGCCCCGCAGGAGAAGCACGCGATCAGCCATCGGGGGCAGGCGTTCCGGGCGCTGGCGGCGGACTTGCGAGCGCTGGCCGGTTGAGATCGTGGCCCGGGACCTGAACGGTCGTGGGGCCGGTGAACCGACTGAGGCCCGCTACGGTCGCGAGCCGGTCAGCGCGTCCGGGCGATGCCACCGAACGTCTGCGAACCGACCGAAGTACTCGTCGTAGGAGACGACGTCCGCGCGGTGTTCGACGGCGATCGCTGCCAAGTGGGCGTCACTGACGAGGTTGCCCCCCGACCCGACCTGGGCCAGGAGCCTCTGGAGGACGGTGAGGTGTGCTCCGGTGGGTTCAAGGACGCGGGCGCCGGGAGCGTCGAGCCAGGACCTCACCTGATCGACCGCCTCGTCCGTCGTCAGGGGTGTTGGAAAGATGCCCACCTTGGTGGAGATGCGGACGAACGCGGTGACAGCGAGCCACGTGAAGCCCACGGTGTCCGCGCCGCTGAGCGCAGAATCCAGCCATCGACGGGACGCCTCGTGGTGGGGGGTGTCCGCGTTGACGGCGTAGAGCAGCACGTTCGCGTCGACGGTTCTCACTGACCGTTGCGCATTCGGCGAAGCATCTCCTCATCCTCCAGTTCGCCGACGAGTTGGAGCGCACGGTCGAGGTTGACTGTCGGCACCCCGAGGCTTCGCACGGTCGTGCGGAACTCACGGGGGGCTACCGATCCGTCGGCCCCGGCTCGAATCGCGTCGTTGAGCGCCTGTTTGAAGGAGATGCCGCGCTGCTCCATGAGCCGACGCACCACCGACTCCGTGTCGGGATCGAGGGTCACGGTGGTTCGCATCGTGACAGCATAGCATCACTCAACGTGATGCCTGATGTCAGATGCGTGATGCCGTGGGCGATGTTGTCCGTGGCTGATGCGTGATCAGCGTCGCGGATGGACGGCGAGCGCTGCCTCGTTCGCGGCCCGGACGAGAGTCACGAGTCCGGCCACCGTCACGATCACCGGGCACAGGGCGAGCGCCCACGCCGGCACGGTCTGTCCGATCCACGCCAGGACCAATGCCGCGACGACCAGCACGAGGCAGATCACCGAGATGCCGATGGCCCGGGGGAGTGCCGCTCGGTGGCCGGCCTCCCACGCCTCGTGGCTCGCGACGGTCGCCGGCGTGCGCAGCCCCATGGTCGGGTTGGCGGTCATGCGGCCGGTGGCACCGGCCCAGGTCGTGCCCAGGACGGAACCGACCATGATCACGTCCACCACGACCAGGAAGACCACAAACCCGAATCCGTCCGACACGCCTCGATGCTACGTTGCGCGCCGGTCGAAGCATGCGCGCAGGCTCGGTGTCTCGCAGTTCGGCGTGGCGGTGGTCAGACGCCGCCCGCTAGCGAGTGAGCCGACGCGCGAGGCGCACCGCCCCGCCCAGCAGCATGGGCATGACCGCCTCGGGGTCGTCGACCACGTCGAACTCGATGACGTCGCCCTCGTGGGCGTCGAAGTGCGCGGCGATGCTGTGGTAGGCACCGAGCCGCAGCTGTACGACGTGGCGGCCGAGGGGGACCTCGAAGTCGTTGACAGGGTCGGAGAGTTGGCCGATGCGGTCCCGGCCGAGGAAGACGATCCGTTCGGGAGCCCCGTGGCCCCGGTGAATACGCAGGGTGGCAGACATGGTGGGTTTCCTCTCTGGGGAGGCGGTGCCCCCGTTCGGAGCGCACCAGCCGAGAAGGAGAGCTTCGTGGTGACCCTCGCCCGCGGCGCGGGCGAAGAGGCGCAGGCCGCCGGCGGCGGCCGCGCGCTCGGACGGCGACATCCGGGAGAGGGCGGCCGTGATCTCGCGGCGGCGACGCCGCGTGACCTCGCGCACCACGCCTTCTCCCGCGGGTGTCAACGTCAGCGCCGACTCGCGTCCGTCGCCCGTGGCGCGGCGGCGCGAGAGCAGCCCGTCCCGCTGCAGGCGGGAGGCGAGCCGGGTGACCCCGGAGGGCTGCATGGCGAGAGCTCTTGCGAGGTCGCTCGGCCGCAGCGTGCCCGCGCCGGCGATGAGTGCGAGCGCGCGATATTGCGGCAGGGTGACGGACTCGAGCGCGTCGGACATCGACCGTGCCGCGATGCCCATGAGGGCGCCCGTGGCGTCGAGGACGGCGTCGATCTCAGCGCTGTCCACGCGATCGGCATCGGTGGCGGACTCGTGCGGTGTGGACCGGGCGACCGAGGGGGTCGCGTTCCGGTCGACGTCGTGGTCGAGCGGAAGCTTCGCCATTTAGCAACCCTACGACAACTATTGTCCTAGAGCAATGGTTTTGATCTTCAGAGTGATGCTGGTCGGTGGCCCCGCGCTCGAGAAGTCCGGTTCCGTGCAGTAGGCGACGTCGTGGCCGCGCGCCGTGATGCGGCAGGGGACGTGCAAGAACTCCCCGTCGGCGCTCACTGCCACGGGCGTCCCCAGCGATCCGTCGCCGGCCACAGGGACGGATCGGAAGTGCGCGTCCCCGTCGAAGTAGGAGACCACGTCGGTCCCCGGGGCGGTGTTGGAGGCGCCCGGCGCGTCCAGATGGGTCGGGCCGGAGGCGAACGGCTTCCCGGTCCCCCCCAGCCGCGCGATCCCGAGCCCCTTCGATGGCCCGGCGGCCGCCTCCTCCCAGGAGGCCAGCCCCGTCCCCGAGACGCGGAAGCTCCGGCTCGACCCGCCGGTGTCGAGCCGGGCAGGCGTGCCGCCGTCCCACGGCACATGCCACGTCGCCTGCGTGCCCGCGCTCGGGTCGATCACCGTGTAATAGGCCCCGTCCGGTGCGGCGGCCACGTCCGTGATGCGCGGCAGGCCGCTCGCCAGCCGCCGGGAACTGCCCGTGGAGGTGTCGTACGCATGCAGGCTGAGTCCGGCCGCGCCGTCGGTGCCTCCGCCGCTGGTCCAGAGGAGACGTCCCGCGCCGGCAGCCAGCGTCGGGATGGTGCTCGGCGTCGGGCTGTCGGCCAGCGTGTGCGTCGAGGAGTCGGCGAGGCGATGGGCCATGACCTTCCACCGCATGGCGCCACCGTCGGTCGACGGTGTGCGCTCGAGGTCCTCCCAGAGCACCCAGCCGCCGTCGGCGCGCACCAGGTCGGTCTGCCCCGCGGGCCAGCTGCTCCCGGCGATGCGACGAGTGCTCCGACTCGCCAGGTCTGCCACCTCCACCCCGTTGGGGCGCACGACCTGGCCGCCGCCAGCGGGCACGACCGCGTAGGCCACGAACCCGTCCCCGAGCGCCAGTTGGGTGAGCGCTTGGGCAGGCACCTCGACCTCCGCGCGGGAAGAGACCGTCGCGCTCGCCGCACCGGGTGAGGGCGTGGTGTGGTCGGATCGTGGGGTGGCGCCCTCGTCGCTGGTCGCGGGCTGCCCGGTGCAGGCAGCGCACGCGAGGACAGCGGCGGCCAGCCCGAGCGCGCGGGCCGGCCGCCGGTCGTGACGTCGGTCAGCCAACGAACTGCCCTGTCGGGGAACGACGAATCGCGTTGTACATGTTGGTGGACGACACCTGCCAGTAGCCGGAGGGGTTGACGCCCGGGATGCCGAGTCGGGCCGGGTTGTACTCCTCGAAAACGTACACGTTCTGGCCCGTCCACCCGTAGATCAGGTTGTAGTGGGTGGCCCACTGGCCCTGCCAGTACCAGAGATAACCGGCCTGCACGTTCGCCACCATGCCGTGACCGGCGTTGCCCACGATGTTCTTCGTGCTGGCCAGCAGCCCGGTCGGGGAGGACGGGGTGTTCAGCGAGAAGTAGTCGTAGTTGTAATAGCGCTTGTTGAGTGTGTCGGCGATCCGGTTGATGTACGTGCCGACGTAGGGGTCCGTGCCCATGAGCGCCTCGAGCCGGCCCTCGGTCTCGTCGTAGCCGGTCATGGCCCGGATCAGGTTGCGCGTCGCGGACGGCCCACAGGTGTAGGACTTCTCCTGGTAGTAGTGACCGGCGTCGAGGTAGTAACTCCGCTTCGTGCTGTTCGGAGCGGCCTGGCGCGCACCGGCCGCGACCGGCCCGCCGCCGATGGCGGTCCCGGCCGCTGCGTGGCGGCCGGCGGACGTCGTCGCGCCCGCCGTGACGCCTTGCATCAGCGGCCGGCCGTGCTGGATGTTGTCGGCCATCTGCTGTTTGGCGGCCAGACGGTCCGCAGCGGCCGCGGGAGGTTGATAGCTGGACGGCCGTGTGTCGGCGACGCCCGTGTTGCCCGGCCCGATCGGCGAGGGGGCTGTGCGCGCGACGGCCTGGGCCAGGGTGGGCGGCGCCTGTCGGGCCTGCACGGCGTCGGCCGACATGGCGTTGCTCAGCGCGGCTTCGGCGAGTGTCAGAGGAGGCGACAGGGCTGGTGGGGGTGACATCGTGGGCGCGGCGAGCGAGGCGCCGCCGACTCCGAGGGTCAGTGCTGAGGCAGTTGCGAGCGCGGCAAGGCAGCGCGCCGTAGGGGAGTGACGCATGGATGACCTTCCAGGGATGACGTATGCCAGGGGATGACTCCGGCGTGACAGGCCGGTGGTTCTACTGTGCATCTCCCCGACGGGCCGGCCACGACGCGAACCCCATCGACGGGCACATGGACTCGTTGGGCGAGGTGTTTGGCGCGCCTAACGGTGGTTTCCTGTGAGGACGTCGGCCGGGGACCTGGTCATTCGGTAGGTCGTGGTCGGCTTGAGAGGATTGCCGTATGGCATCTCCGGGCGAACCCCCTGCGGACGAATCGGCGTCGGTCCCCCCGGTGCCGCAGGAGTCGCCGACGGAGCCCGACGTCTGGGTCGCCCCGACCGGCCTCCGAGCTCCGGCGCACCGTGTCGACCCCCGCGCTCGGCACGTCTGGCGCCTCGCCGCGCTGCTCGGGTGGATCGGCCCGGTCGTCGCCGCCGCCCTCGTCTATCTCCTGGTGGGCGCCTCCCGCCCGATCAGCGGGTGGGTGCTGATCGCGGTGGGGGTCCTCGCGCTCGTCAACATCGTGGTGATGCCGGAATGGCGCTACCGCGTCCACCGATGGGAGGTCGACGAACTCGCCGTCTACACGCAGTCCGGCTGGTGGAGCCAGTCGGCGAGGGTCGCCCCGTTGAACCGGGTGCAGACGGTCGACTCGGCGTTTGGGCCGCTCCAGCGCGCGTTCGGGCTGGGCACGCTGACGGTGACGACCGCGTCGGCCGGTGGGGCTGTCACGATCGAGGGACTCCCGCGCGCGAGAGTCGAAGAACTCGTGGACAGGCTCACGCGGATCACCGCCGCGGACGCGGGAGACGCCACGTGACCGGGGCGACGATTCCGGGACCGGATCCGCTCTCGGCTCGCCCGAGTGAGGCGGTGTGGCGACGTCCGAGCGCGCGGTCGCTGGTCGTGGCCCCCCTGCGTTCTGCGGTGGACACGCTGCCGGCGATCCTGCCGATGCTCGTGCTCGCCTTCAACGCAGGCGGTGCCGGGCGTCTGCTGCTCATCCCCGCGGCGTTGCTCCCCGTGCTGGTCGCCGTGTTGGCCTGGTGGATGACCGGCTATCGAGTGACGAGCGAGCAGTTCCAGGTCCGTCGCGGCGTGCTGCGCCGGGTCACGCTGACGGCGAACCTGCCGCGGATCCGCACGGTCGACCTGTCCGCGTCGCCGCTGCGCCGTGTCCTCGGTCTGGTGGATCTGGAGGTGAGCACCGGCGCGGACCAGGCCATCTCGTTGACCGGGCTGCTCGCCTCGGACGGACATGCGCTGCGGCGCACCCTGCTGGCCCACTCGGAAAGGACGCCTTCCGGCGCGGCGCAGGAACCGGTGACCGGGCGGGAGGCACCATCGCGCGCGGAGGAGGAGGAGCCGGTCGCGGCCACCAGCGGGGATCCTGTCGCGGGATCGAAGGGCGACCCTGCGCCGGTCGTCCACGAGCTGGCCCGTTTCCGGCCGTCCTGGCTGGCGCTGGCCCCGCTGACGCTCAGCGGCGTCGCGATGGTCGGCGCGGCCCTTGCCTTCCTCACGCAGTTCGGGGAGGGCTGGGCGCTGCGGGCCTGGCTGTGGGACGCCGCCACGGACGCCTGGGACTCCGCCCAGCGGATGCATCCCGTCGTGGCGTTCGGTCAGGCGAGCGTCGCCGCGCTGGTGGTGATCTCGCTGCTGTCGTTGATCTCGTACGCGTTGCGCTACTGGGGCTTTCGCCTTACGCGGCGGAGCGACGGCACGCTGCGGGTCGCGCGAGGTCTCCTCACCACGTACCAGACCAGCCTGGAGGAGCGACGCATCCGCGGAGCGGTCCTCGAACGGCCCCTCCTGGTGCGACTGGGGCGGGGGGCCCGCGCCCGGGCCCTCATCACCGGCGCCTCCGAGGGCGAGGGCGGTTCGAGCCGCTCCTCCGACTTGCTCTGTCCACCGGCCCCGGCGCGGGTGGCGGAGGGGGTGATCGCCGACGTGCTCGGCACCGACGAGGCGATGCGCTGCGCGCTGGTGCGGCACGGCGCGGCCGCGGCGCGACGCCGCTACACCCGGGCGGCCGGCGGCGCGCTGGCCCTCCTGGCGGTGCTGTGGATCGCACTGGCCTGGCGGGGTGGGCCGCCGTGGCTGTTCGGCGTTACGGCGCTGGTCCTGCCGCTGTCCCCGCTGCTCGCCGAGGGGCGCCGGCGCGAGCTGGGGCACGCGCTCACGCGAGATCACCTGGTGGCGAGCGAAGGCGTGCTGCCCGCCGCCCGCAACATGCTGCGCCGCCCGGCGATCATCGGGTGGGCGATGCACGCGTCCTGGTTCCAGCGCCGCGCGGGGCTGGTCACGCTGGAGGCGACGGTGGCGGCGAAGGGGGGAGCGGTACGCATCCTCGACGTCCCGAGACCGCTCGCCGTGGCGCTCATCGCCGCGGCCACCCCCGGCCTGGTCGATCGCTACCTGACGTCGGACGGGGCCACGCCGCACCGCGAGCAATGAGTGCGGGAGAAGGGACTTGAACCCTCACGCCCGTGGGCACAGGAACCTAAATCCTGCGTGTCTGCCAATTTCACCACTCCCGCGTGGCTAGCGAGTGTACGTGGCGCGCTGGGCGTGAGCCCGCACGGTGCCGCCCGGGCGGCGCGGGCGCCGCTGGCCATGGTGAGCGGGGCCGCCGCGGGGGAGTGGCCCGGGAGCAGTTGCCGCACCGCCATGAGTTGCGCTGACCGTCACCTCGAATCCGCTTGGACATCAACTAGGTCGAGATGAATGGGGTGTCCCCTCCCTGTCCCTTTCCAGGAGTCTCCCCGTGTCGATCCCCCGCACTCGCGCCCGGCGCGCGCTGGCCCTCTCCCTCGCGCTCGGGCTGGCCATGCCCATGGCGTCCACCATGACGGCCGTGGCCGCCCCGCCCGCCGAGCCGATCCTGACCAATCGGTCGATCCTCCCCGCGGCCACGTACACCCCGCAGAGCGAGCCGTCCGGCCACTGGACCACCGGCAACGACGAGATCCCCGCGCCCTACGCGGGTCAGCCGGTGCAGGGCTTCTCGGCGACCCATCGTCAACCCGACGGCACCTATCTGGTGATGAACGACAACGGCTTCGGCAACCAGCGGAACAGCGCGGACTTCCTGCTGGCGGTGCACCGGATCCGCCCGGGGGCCGCAGCGCAGGGCAAGCCCGGCACGACCAGCTACCTCAACACGGTCTTCACGCTCTCCGACCCGAACCGCCTGATCCCGTGGCGGATCTGGCGCGACGGTGGCTGCGCGGCCGCCGCCGAGCTGCCGAGCGGGTATGCCTGCCCGGCGCCGGACCGGAAGCTCACGGGCGCCGACTTCGACCTGGAGTCCATGCAGATCGCCCCGGACGGCACGTTCTGGTTCGGCGAGGAGTTCGGTCCGTACCTGCTGCACACGGACGCCCAGGGCCGCCTGCTGCAGGCGCCGCTGCCCACGCCGGGCGTCGTCTCGCCGAGCAACCCGACCCTGCGGCCCGACCAGAAGCCGAACCTGCCGGACAGCAAGGGCTTCGAGGGTATGGCCATGTCGCCCGACGGCAGGACGCTCTACCCCATGCTGGAGGGGCCGACCCAGGAGGACAAGGACGCCGGCCGGGCCGGGGACCTGCGCATCTATGAGGTGCAGCTCACCTCGGCCGGCGCGCGCTACACGGGCAAGGTCATGCGATACCGCATGGAGTCCCCGACCAACGCCATCGGCGACCTCATCGCCGTCAACGCCACGCAGTTCCTCGCCATCGAGCGGGACGACAAGCAGGGCGCCGTGGCCGCGTTCAAGCGGATCTACCTGATCGACAGCGCCAAGACCCGCGACGACGGCTACGTCACCAAGACGCTTCTGGTCGACCTGATGAACCTCGCCGACCCGGGCAACGTCGGCGGCCTCGGAGAGCGCTTCACGTTCCCGTACTTCACGATCGAGGACGTCGAGATCATCGACGCCACGCGCATCGCGGTGATGAACGACAACAACTTCCCGGCGCAGGGCGGCCGCGGACCGGGCGTCGTCGACGTCAACGAGTACCTCGAGATCACCCTGCCGACCCCGCTGAAGGTCGACCAGCGCGTGCTGCCCTCGTTCGTCCCCTACGGCCCGGCGCCCACCAAGGGGGCCACGACCTTCAACGTCATCGGCGACCTCCCCTACGGCGAGGCACAGAACGCAAAGTTCCCCTCCTGGGTGGCCGACCTCAACGCCTCCGGCGCCGACTACGC
>CAKUSI010000017.1 GCA_934678955.1 uncultured Austwickia sp.
GTCCCGTTCCGACCAGCACCCAGGCATGGCATACCACGCACCACCTGACGGCACCGCGCAACGTGCGGCGCCGGCAGCGGGCACCGCACCCGCGGCACCGCACCCGCAGCACCGCACCAAAGCAACTGGCCCCCAACGGAATTCTTGACGACCGTTCGTCGCATCACTGGGCTGACGCGCTCACCCGGGAGCCGGGAGAGCCGATGGGGACCGGACCGACCGGCATCGTCCCGGACGCCAGCGGCGCCGCAACCGGCTCGAGAGGAAGCTCGCCATGCCCCAGACCGTCCCCGACGCTTCGGCCCCACGGCCGGAGCCCCGGAATGTACGGGACCGTTCGGGTCGGGTCGCAGCGAGGGGCGCGGTTCGCGCCGTCGTCACCGCCTCTGTCTGTCTCGCCGTCGCCCTGGTGCCGAGCGGCTCCCTTCCCTGGCAGCACCAGCTGGCCGACCAGCGTGCGTCCGCGCCCGACCCGGTCCTCACCGGGGTCGGCGATCCCACCGCTACCCCTGACCTGAGACCGGCCGCGCGCGCCGCGCGGCCGGTCTCGGCCATCCACGATCCGCAGCCCGAGGCAACCCCTGCGCCACCCGCGCCACCCGCGCCGAGCCGAGCATCCGAGGAACCTCGCAGCACAGACACCGACCCGCCGGACGCGCACACGCCGCGATACACGGGGCGAGTGGTCGTGAAGCTCACGGACGGCCCCGGGGACGACCGGGCGCAGCTGGCCGCTCTGGCCGTGGCGTCCGGGACCCCGTTGTCCATCACGCAGCAGACCGCCACGGGCGGCACGCTCGTCGACGTGGGCGGCGCGGACCCGGTGCGGACGGCCGCCCATCTGGCCGCCCAGGCGGGCGTGGAGTATGCGCTGCCCGAGCGCCGTTACGCCGCCCTCGCCGATCCGAACGACCCCGGCTTCTCCGCCCAGTGGAACTTACAGGCCATTCGTGCGCCGCAGGCCTGGCCGTATGCGACGGGCGCCGGCGTCCGAGTCGCGGTGTTGGACTCCGGCTCGGCGAACCACCCCGACATGGCGAGTCGGTACCTGCCCGGCTACGACTTCGTCTCCGACCTACCGACCGCGCGCGACGGCAACGGCCGCGACCCGGACCCCACCGACCCCGGTGACTGGGAGCGGGCAGGACAGTGCGGCGTGGGCCAGCCCGCCACCTCCTCCTCGTGGCACGGGTTGCACACGAGCAGCGTCGTCGCGGCCCTCACCGGCAACGGGCTGGGCATCGCCGGGATCGCCCCGAAGGCGAGCGTCCTGCCGGTCCGGGTTCTCGGCCCGTGCGGCGGCAGCACCACGGACATCACCGACGCAATCGTCTGGGCGGCCGGGGGCAGCGTGCCCGGTGTGCCGGCCAACCCCACGCCGGCCAAGATCATCAACCTCTCGCTGGGCTCGCCCGGCGCCTGCACGGCGATGGAGCAGCGGGCGATCGACACCGCTCGATCCCGCGGCGCCCTGGTCGTGGTCGCCGCCGGCAACTCCGGCGCCCCCGTGTCGGGCTCGGCGCCCGCGAACTGCCGCGGCGTGCTCGTGGTCGGCTCCTCGACCCGGGCCGGCACCCGCGCCCCGCACAGCAATTACGGGTCCGGCGTGACGCTCGCCGCCCCCGGCGAGGGCATCTGGGGGCTGACCAACTCCGGCACCACTGCCTCGAACCGACAGGGCTGGGGGACGCTGGCCCGCTCCGGCACGTCGACCGCGACGCCGCAGGTGTCCGCAGCCGCCGCTCTCGTATGGTCGGTCGCGCCGGCGCTCACCGCGGACGACATACGAATGATTCTGCGACAGTCCGCCGCACCGTTCGGCGCTTCCACGAACGGGCTGGGTGCGGGCCTCCTTGACGTGGCCGCCGCCGTGGCCCTCGCGCGGCCGCAGCCGATCGCGGCCCCTGAGATCGTGTCCGTTTCCCAGCCCGGCGCCCGGTCCTCCGGCGGCGATCGCCTCCGGATCGTCGGCGTCGCCCTGGATGGGGCGAGGGTCACGGTCGGCGGCGCGTCCGCGACGATCCGCCAATCGAGTCCCACCACGCTGGACATCGTCGTGCCGGCCGGTCGCGCCGGTCGCACGCGCCTCACCGTGACGACGGCGGGCGGCAGCTCGAGCGTGGCGTTCTACTACGACGATCGCTATGTGATCAGGCGGCAGGCGACGTCCTTCACCCCCGCCGCGTAGGCCCTGGAACGGGACGCCTGCCGTCGCGCTTCCTGCCGGCGGGGTGCGGAGCAGGCATTCCGCGAAGGGTCTGGGAATCGATGGAAGCCCGGAACAGACGGTTCCGGAGCAGACACGACGTCCGGAGCGCGTGTGGATCCGGAGCGATGCTCAGGCCGCGGAGGCCCGTACGTCGGAGGCTGCCAGCCCCCTCGTCGGCAGAGGCAGCGTCACCGTCGGGCAGGCGGCATCGCGCTGCTCGGCCTCGGCCGCGCGCACGGCGACACGCTCCAGCAAGGTGGACAACGGGAGCTCGAGGGCGGTGCAGATCGCCCCCAGCAGTTCTGAGGAGGCTTCCTTCTCGCCGCGTTCGATCTCGCTGAGGTAGCCGAGAGAGACCGACGCCGACGATGAGATGTCGCGCAGGGTCCGCCCCTGGCCCGTCCGGCATTCCCGAAGGGCGTTGCCCATCTCGCGCCTGAGCAGGATCATCGCGTTCCTCCCGCGTCCGCCGACCGGTTCACCGTACCGTCCCCTCGCGCTGGCGCCCCCATTCCAGCGTGTCCGCTCATGCACCCCAGGCGTGACACCTGACGGCGTCGTCGCGTCGGTGCGCGGCGAGAGCTTCGTGGTGGCACGCGGTGCTGAGACCCATGTCGAGCAGGGCCCGCCGTCCAGCGTACCTGGCAGCCTCGACCACTGGCGACCCGCCAGGTGCCTCGAGACCGCCCGACATCCGATGTCTGCGCCCACGAGTCGCCTTCACGCTCCGAGTTGTTCGAGCAGCAGGCGATGGGCGGCCTCCGTGCTGTCGGCTCGGATCTCCGCCCTGCCTCCCGACAGCGAAAGGCGGAGGGCGCGTTCGACGCCCGGGCCGTTCACCGCGACGAACACCGTCCCGACCTTCGACCCCTCGGAGGATTCGGGACCCGCCACGCCCGTGGTGCCAAGACCCCACGTGGCGCCGCAGCGGACGCGGGCGCCGAGCGCCAGTTGCGCCGCCACCTCCTCCTGGATCGACCCGCCGGGGCGGGCCAGCAGACAAGGGTCGACGCCCACGAGTGAGGTCTTGAGATCGGGGTGGTAGACGACGAGTCCCCCGCGCACGGCCGCGGACGAGCCGGGCACGTCGATCAAGGTGGCCACGACCAGCCCACCGGTCAGGGACTCGGCGCAGGCCACGGTCTCGCGGCGAGCGATCAAGGCGGCGATGACACGCTGCGGCGTCGAGCCGCCGCCGGGCGGGAGCGGCGTCACCTGCCGCTGCCTCCGCTCTGCACGGACGCGACGAGTCGACGCGCCTTGAGCACGTAGTCGACGCCGGTCACCACCGTCACGAGGACTGCCGCCGCCATGACCGCCACACCGATCCAGGACCAGGGCGGACCGAGCGGGGCGATCATCAGGCTGAGGGCGAGGGCCTGCAGCGTCGTCTTCAGCTTGCCGCCCCTGCTGGCGGGCATCACGCCGTACCGGATCACCACGAGGCGCAGGAGTGTGATGCCGACCTCCCGGACGATCACCACCGCCGTGACCCACCACCACAGCTCGCCGATGAGCGACAGTCCGATCAGCGCCATGCCCGTGAGCGACTTGTCGGCGATCGGGTCGGCCAGCTTGCCGAAGTCGGTCACGAGGTTGCGGGCCCGCGCGATCTGGCCGTCGAGTCGATCGGTGGCCATCGCCACCACGAAGACGGCGAGCGCCCACCAGCGCATCGCCGGGTCGCCGCCGCCGTCGGTGAGCAGAAGCACCGCGAAGACAGGGACGAGGGCGATGCGCAGCATGGTGAGCGCGTTCGGCAGGTTCCACGGGCTGGGGGCCGCGCTGCCGGGGCCGCCCGGCGGGGGACGGTCCACAGGGTCGGCCGTCACGGTGTGGCCTCCTCCAGCGGCGCCACGAACAGGTCGACGCCCTCCGAGTCGACGGCGCGGCAGTCCACGAGTTCGCCGGGTCCGTACGCGGTCGAGCCACCCGGTCCCGACTGCAGGCGGCACACGCCGTCGACATCCGGGCCCTGGTGGGCGGCGCGGCCGAGCCAGGTGCCGGGTTCGTCGCCCGCTTCCTCCACGAGGACCCGCAGCCGCTCCCCCACCCGCTCGGCGGCGCGCTGGCCGGTGAGGTCCTCGACCAGGTCGGTGATGCGCGCTTGCCGCTGCGCGATCTCCTCCTCCGCCAGGTGACCGTCGAGCGTGGCAGCCTCCGTGCCGTCCTCGTCGGAGTAGCCGAACACACCGCACACGTCGAGCCTCGCCGCGATCAGGAAGCGCTCCAGTTCGGCCACGTCGTCGTCGCTCTCGCCGGGGAAGCCGACGATCACGTTCGACCGCACGCCGGCCTCGGGGCTGATCGCCCGGATCCGGTCCAGCAGCGCGCAGAAGTCCTCGGTGGACCCGAACCGTCGCATCCGCCGCAGGAGAGGACCGCTGGCGTGCTGGAAGGACAGGTCGAAGTAGGGCACGACGCCGGGCGTCCCCGCGATGGCCTCGATCAGGCCGGGACGCATCTCGGCGGGCTGCAGGTAGCTGACCCGGACCCGCTCGATCCCGTCGACGGCAGCGAGCGCGGGCAGGAGCGACTCGAGCGCCTGCAGGTCGCCGAGGTCCTTCCCGTACGAGGTGCTGTTCTCACTGACCAGGAGCAGCTCGCGCACGCCCAGCTCGGCGAGCCAGCGGGCCTCGGCGAGGATCTCGTCCGCCGGCCGAGACACGAACGGCCCCCGGAAGCTCGGGATCGCGCAGAACGCGCAGCGCCGGTCGCACCCGCTCGCGATCTTCAGGGGAGCCCAGGGCCGGTCGTCGAGACGGCGGCGCAGGATCGGCCCGCCCTGCGAGAGGCGGCTGCGCCCCGGTTCACCGGTGATCACTCCGTGCCCGGGGAGCGCCACGTCCCGGGCGGCCGCCGGGCGCTTCGACGGGGTGAGCGGGAGGAGCCTGCGGCGATCCGCCGGCGTGTGCGACGCGGGGCGCTCGCCCGCCAGCAGGCGGGTCAGATGGCCGGACAGGTCGGCGTAGCTGTCGAACCCCAGGACGGCGTCAGCCTCGGGGAGCTCGCGGGCGAGCTCGGCTCCATACCGCTCCGCCAGGCACCCCACGGCCACCACCGCGCGAGTCCGGCCCCTCTCCTTGAGGTCGTGCGCCTGCAGGATGACGTCGATCGAGTCCTTCTTCGCCGCCTCGATGAAGCCGCACGTGTTGACGACGGCGACGTCTGCGTCCTCCGGGTCGGCCACGAGGTCCCATCCGGCGGCCGCGAGCCGGCCCGCGAGTTCCTCGGAGTCGACCTCGTTGCGCGCGCAACCCAGGCTGACCAGGGCCACGCTGCGGCCGGCGGGGGCTGGGGTGGACATGCTGTCCACTCTACGGGCCGGTGGGAGCGGTCCCGTTCACCGTGGGGAGCTCGGCACCGGGGCTCCTCCCGCGGCGTCGGGATCGTCGTCGTGCAGGTCCGGGTAGTCCTCGTCCGCCTCCCCTGCGTCGAGCCGGGCGTCGTCCTGCGGGACATCCTCGCCGCGCAGCAGCGCGAGGGTCCCCGGCAGGTCCTCGGGCTTGAGCAGCACGTCGCGCGCCTTGCTGCCCTCCGACGGTCCGACGACGCCGCGTGTCTCCAACAGATCCATCAGACGGCCGGCCTTGGCGAAGCCGACGCGCAGCTTGCGCTGCAGCATCGACGTGGACCCGAACTGGGAGTTCACGACCAGCTCGGTCGCCTGCAGGAGGAGCTCCAGGTCCTCGCCGATGTCCTCGTCGACGGCCTTGCGCTCGGCCTTGACCGTCACGTCCTCGCGGTACGTCGGCTTGAGCTGGCCGGTCACGTGGGCCACGACGTGGTGGATCTCGGATTCGGTGACCCAGGCGCCCTGGACCCGCATGGGCTTGCTGGCTCCCATCGGCAGGAAGAGCGCGTCGCCTTGGCCGATGAGCTTCTCCGCTCCCGCCTGGTCGAGCACGACCCGACTGTCGGCGAGGGAGCTGGTGGCGAACGCCATGCGGCTCGGCACGTTGGCCTTGATCAGCCCCGTCACCACGTCCACGCTGGGCCGCTGGGTCGCGAGGACGAGGTGGATGCCGGCGGCGCGCGCCAGCTGCGTGATGCGCACCACGGAGTCCTCGACGTCGCGCGGGGCGACCATCATCAGGTCGGCGAGCTCGTCGACGACGACGAGCAAGTATGGATAGGGCGCGAGCACCCGCTGCGAACCGGGCAGCGGCTGCACCGATCCGGCACGGACCGCCTTGTTGAAGTCGTCGATGTGCTTGTAGCCGAACGCGGCCAGGTCGTCGTAGCGCGCGTCCATCTCCTTGACGACCCACTGCAGGGCCTCAGCGGCCTTCTTGGGGCTGGTGATGATCGGCGTGACCAGGTGCGGGATGCCGTCGTAGGCGGTGAGCTCGACGCGCTTGGGGTCGACCAGGATCATCCGCACCTCCTCCGGCGTGGAGCGCATGAGGATCGACGTGATCATCGAGTTGATGAAGCTCGACTTGCCGGAGCCGGTGGCCCCGGCGACGAGCAGGTGCGGCATCTTGGCGAGGTTCGCGATGACGTAGCCGCCCTCGACGTCCTTGCCGACGCCCATCACCATCGGGTGCGGGTTGCGCGCGGCGACCTGGCTGCGCAGGACGTCGCCGAGGCTGACCTTCTCGCGGTCCGCGTTGGGGATCTCGATCCCGATGGCCGACTTGCCCGGGATCGGCGAGAGGATCCGCACGTCGGCGGACGCGACGGCATACGCGATGTTCTTGGACAGCGCGGTGACCCGCTCCACCTTGACGCCGTGCCCCAGCTCGACCTCATACCGCGTCACCGTGGGCCCGCGGGAGAAGCCGGTCACCTGCGCGTCGATCCCGAACTGGTCGAGCACGCCCGTCAGCGCCTCGACCACCTTGTCGTTCGCGGCGGTGCGGGACTTGTGCACGGTCCCGGGCGCGAGCAGCGCCTGGTCGGGCAGTGTGTACGTGACGTCCCCGGCGAGAGTGAGTTGCTCGCTGCGCTGCGGGAGAGGATCGGTCTGAAGACCGCCCCGAGGCTGCGGACGGTCACCTCCGTGGGCTTCTTCGTCGGGTACGGAATCCGGGTGCGCGCCGGCCCTGCCTGGGCTTGCGGACCTGCCTGGTACGGCCGCTGCGGTGTCCGGGCCTCCGGACTCCCCGGGAGTCTTCGACACCACGCCGGCAGCCCCGGCGCGCGCGGCAGCGCCGTCGCCCGACCCGTCCGACGGGACGCGGGCCGTCGATCGCGTGGCCTCGCCGGGTCCCCTGCCCGCCCCCGAGTGGGTTGCTGCGCCGTCGCGCGACGCGCCGCGGGTTGCCTCGTCGCCCTGGGGCTCCGGGGCCCGGCGCCCGCGCAACAGCTTTTTGAACCGGCCGCCGTGGACCTGCGCGGCCTGCTCGAAGGCTTCGTCGCCGTCCCGGGAGCCCGGCGCCTCGCCGCGTCGACGGGCCGAAGGGCCGGCCTTGCCGGCAGGCGCGCCGAGGCGTCCGGCCTGGGACTCGTCGATCGGGGACGGGCCGAAGAGCCGCTCACCCGCCTCGCGAAGTCTCGCGGAGATGCGGTGGACGGGAGTCGCCGTGACCACGAGCACCCCGAACAGTCCGAGCAGGACCAGGACCGGCGTGGCGCCCCATACCTTGATTCCCGCGACCAGCGGGTTTGCGACGAGGTAGCCGAACATGCCGCCCCCGTCGCGCAGGGACGGCAGCCCGTCGGCGACCGACGGCGCCCCCGCCGCGATGTGGACCAGGCCGCAGGTGGCGAACGCCAGGGCCGTCAGGCCGATGAGGACGCGGTTGGTGCCGTGAGTGTCCTCGGGGCTGCGCAACAACCGCACGCCAAGCCCGACGAGCACGAGCGGGAGCACCAGGGCCACCCGCCCGAATGTCCCCGCGACGACCGCGTGGACGACGTCCCCGAAGACGCCCGTCAACCCCCACCATTCGCGGGCGGCGACCACGATCGCCAGCGCGAGCAAGAGCAGGCCGGCACCGTCGCGCCGGTGTTCCGGTTCCAGGTCCCCGGCCGTGCGCCCCACGCGTCGAACGGCGTTGCCGGTCACGTGCGCCACTCCCATCCAGGTGCCCTGCAGTGCCCGCACGGGCAGCGGCATCCCGCCCCGGGCCTTGGACCGCGAGCGCTGCCGGGAAGACGGGCGCCCGCCGCGCCCACCGGCCGAGCGGATCGTCCGCCCGCGGCCTGCGGCGGCGCGGGATTTCGACGAGGAGGCACGGTTCACCACAGTGGGACGGTACGCGCGTGCGAGCCGCGCGCGGGGAAGGCGCGCCGGCGCACGGGCGCTCGATCGGACCACACGGGCCCGCTGATCAGCGAGGCGGATTCTCAGGGCTGGAGCTCGTAAGTTTTTTATCTTAAGCTAGCCGAGTGAAGCCCGTGACCTTGATAAGGGATGAGCCCGTATGGGTCCTCACCGCGGACCAGGTCGGGAGCCGTTCGGGCGCGGACCGCGTCCCGGACGCGCTGACCGCCCTGGCACTCCTCACGACGGAGCGCGCCTTCGAGCGGACCGCGGGCGACGAGATCCAAGGGGTCCTGGCCGACGGGGAAGGCGTCGTGGCCGCACTGCGCGTCCTGGTCCGGCTGGACGGTTGGCGGGTGGGCGTCGGAGGCGGCGGGGTCGAACACCCTCTGCCTGCCTCGACCCGCGCCGGCCGAGGACCGGCTTTCATCGCCGCGCGCGCAGCGCTCGGGGCTTCACGTCGCGCCCCGGGGCGCGTGGCCGTACGGGTCGCCGAGGGCGGGGTGAGGGGTGGCGGCGGACTTGCCGGTGCGGGGGTCGTCGGTGACGGCAGCGCTGTCGGTCGCGATGGGTACGGTCGCGAACAGGACCCCGAGACGCTGCTCTGGCTGCTCGCGGACCTGTGGCGGCGACGGTCGAGGGAGGGCTGGCAGGTGGTGGATCTCTTCGCCGACGGCCTCAACGGGCAGGACGCCGCCCGGGCGCTGGGCATCACCCCGTCCGCGGTGAGCCAGCGGGCGGCGGCAGCCCGGTGGGTGGAGGGCGGCCGGGCCGAGGAGCTCGCCGCCCGGCTCCTGGACACGTCGCTGTTGCCCCCCGAGGAGGTGCCGTGATGGCCGCCCTCGTCATCGACGCGGCGCTCATCGCGCTCGGCGCGGCGGTGGCCGTGTTCGGCGGCTCGCCGCTCGTCCTAGGGGTCTTCCGACTCGTGGGCCGCAGCTCACAGCGCCGGGTGGGTGGCCGAATGCAGCGCCGACCGGGTGGCCGGATGCAGCGCCGAGGCGCCGGCAGGCCCCCGGCTCAGCACGAGTCGATCGCTCACGAGTCGATCGCTACTGCGCCGGGCGAACCCGAGGGCTCCCCACCGTCGGCGCAGGAGTCCTCGACCACGAGCACGTTGCCCCTGGACCCTGACATCACGCCCTCCCCGAGGACCGCGCCCCCTGACGGCGGCACCGACACGCGCCTGGCGGATCCGGACCTGCTGCCGGGCGGGGAGTGGATCGGCTACCTGGAGCGACTCGCGGTGTTCGCCACACTCACGGCAGGCTGGAAGGAGGGGCTGGCCCTGATCCTCGCGATCAAGGGCCTGGCCAGATATCCCGAGCTCGCGCTCACGGACAGCCGGGGCGCCGAGAAGTTCATCATCGGCACGCTCGCCAGCGTGCTGTTCGCGGCCGGATGCGCCGGCGTCACCGCCTGGCTCACCGGCCTCACCCGCTGACAACGGGCACGAGCGACCCAGGTCAGCCTCCCTTCGGATCCCGGATCAGTCGTCCCGCGATGCCAGGAAGGCATCGCCGATCGGCTGTCCGCCAAGCAGTCGGTGCGCGCTCCGCCTGATACTCCCCCTGAGAGGTTCGGCACCCGTCAGAGGGGCCGTCGAGGCAGGTCATATGAGGGGTCCTCGAACTGAGCCTTCAACGTCACGTCCACCTCGCGCAGCGCCGCGAACAGGCGCTCCATCAGGAGCCCCGGCTTGCCCTGCTCCAGCTCCCACAGCCACTTCTGCGTGACGCCCAACCGCCGGGCCAACTCGCGTTGCGACCACCCCTGGATCTCCCGGCCCTGCCGGATCGCATCCCCCAACTGAGCCGGCGAAGTGATCCTCCCCTCGAACTGAGCCACAGCGTCCCCCGAGTCCGTTGACGTCGAAACCAACGTCACGGTACCGCGACGTCAAAATCAACGTCAAGGCACGTCAATGCAACCCGTCACGCCGACACCGTCGCCACGACGCACCCCCCTGGAAGGGGCGAATCTTCGCGTCGTAGCAGCGGCGCATCGCGGTGGGCGTCGCGTCCTGGGCGTGACGGGTCGCTCGATGAGTGTGCGGCTACCTTTTGCCGTAGGGGCAATCGCCGGCGCCCGCCGGGTCGACGGTAAACGTGAAGTAGATCACATCGGTCGCCTGTGGTGCGTGGTCGCGGATTCGCTTGTACGGCAGCGAGATTGGCCCTTCGTTCCAGGTTGCTTGAATCTCGCTGTGAGGCAAGAGCATTCACAGATGTCAGCGATAGTGAATCGAACGGTTGTTCGATAGAATCGTAGACATGTTCCAGACCTTCGACCACGACCCCCATGGCGGGGGCCAGGGCGCCCACGAGGGCGCCCGGTCGATGAAGCGCCGGCTGGGAGCACAGGAGTCTTCGACAGAGCAGCAGTCTGGTGCGACCTTGCAGTTTTCGGCGGCGCAGCAGGCTTCGGCAGCGCAGCGGGGGGTGGGGCAGGAGTCCCTGCCGGACGACATGGGTGTGGCGGATGGTGCGCGGTGGGTCGAGAGCCTCGGGGCGATGCGCCAGGCGTTGGGCCAGGTCGTGGATGTGCTGCCGCGGGTGGCCGGCGCTGACCTGGCGGCGCTGGCGGCTGCGGCGGCCGGGGTGGTGGCCGCGGCGAAAGCCGCACAGGCGGCGATCGTGTGGGAGGCCGACGAACGTGGGGTGATCGCGGCCTCGGATCACCCGCGCGTGTCCGGGTGGGTGGAACAGTCCTGCCGGGAAGGCGACGCGCCGCTGACCCCGGGGGCCGGGCGGGCGTTGGAGCAGGTCACGAGGGCCTGCCGGGGGCACCACGACCTTGCCCCGCTACGCGCAGGCGTGCAGTGCGGGCAGATGCCGGTGGAGCGCGCCGCCGAAGTCGCGAGCACGTACCGGCGGCTCAAGGCCCGCATCGAGGTCAACCGCTGGGACGTGGTCCTGGCCGAGCTGATGGGATTCGTCGCAAGCGGCGCCCGCCGCGCCGATGTGGCGGCGCTGGAGGAGACGCTGATCGGACAGTACGGCCGCGAGGGTGAACTGGACGACGAACGCGACCGACTCTACGAACGACGCGAGATGACCACCTTCCGCAAGACCCGCGCGGGCATGTTGGAGGCCCGGATGCGGCTGGACCCCGCCTCCGAAGCGATACTCAGCGCGGCGCTACACGCCCTATCCGCCCCGTGCCCGGACCCCGACACCGGCAAGGCCGACCCGCGCACCCCCGGGATGCGCCGAGCCGACGCCCTGATGGCGATGGCCCGCCACGCGACCACCGCGGACCCGACCGTCCCCGGCACCGGCCCGACCGCCCGGGTCGTGGTCACCATGACCCTGGCCGACCTCCTCCACGACCTGGCCACCGCTGGCCACGAGCCCCCGCTCAAGCACGAGAAGACACGGCGGTCACGCCGTCAGGCGTCACCGGATCGCAACAGCTCACCGCAGGCTCAGAACCCGCGCGGGAGCCACGATCCCCGCGGTGGCCAAGACCCGCGAGGTGAGCACGACTCGCACGACGAGCACCACGAGCAGGGCGCGGACAACGCCCCCGACCCGGCGACGGCGCGTCCGCGTCGGGTGGGCATGACCGCCTTCGGGCAAGTACTCACCCCCACTGAGGTCCGCATGCTCGCGTGCGACGCACAGATCACCCCCGCCGTCCTCGGCGGCGCGGGAGAAGTCCTGGAGTTGGGCCGCTCGCGCCGCCTGGCCACCCCCGCGATCCTGACCGCGCTCGCGCTGCGCGACAAAGGCTGCAGCTACCCCGGATGCACCATGCCCCCCGGCTGGTCCGACGCGCACCACCTGCGACATTGGGTCGAAGGCGGCCCCACCGAACCAGACAACATGACCCTGCTCTGCCGCCACCACCACACCACCGTGCACCGCCACCACCACACCGGCGTGCTCATCAACGGCGGAGTGATCTGGCGCCGCCGCGACGGCTCCCCGATCGGCAACCACCCCCGCGCCGACTGAGCGGGCCGCGCGGGCCGTGACAGCGCCGGTTCTTGCGCACCCTTCACGTAATCCTCGGGGGGCAGAAGCACTCTGCTATGCACCATCGCGATGCACTATGGCCGTGAGCTAGCCTGTCCCTCTTGGGTTTACACCACGATGGAGGAAGCGAGTTGTCAGGCAGCTCCAGACGCCACTTCACCCCTCCCGCGTGGTCGCCCACGATCGCTTTCAGGGTCGGACTGGTCACGCTGCTTGTAGGGGTGGCCGTTCAGTATCCAGCCCTGTACCTCGGCTCCAGCAATCAGTTCTTTCTGTGGTTATGGACCACGTTGCCGTTCAACATGATCTTCCACATCTCGGCGACATTTGGATGCTGCATGATCGCGGTCTCCATCGCCATGCGGTGGTGCACCGAACGAGCGGAGCAACCATCGTGAGGGCAGACGGATAACCACCCGCTCGAGGCGCCTCCCGGCGGCGGGTCAGACCTCGATCACGACCGGGATGATCATCGGGCGTCGGCGCAGCTTGCCGCCCACGAAGGAGCCGACCGTGCGACGTATCACCTGCTGCAGCTGATACGAGTCGGCCACGCCCTTCGCGAGCGCCTCCTCGACGGCCTCGGTCACCTTCGGCTCCACCGCGGCGAACGCGTCCTCGTCCTCCGGGAATCCCCGCGTCAGGATCTCCGGCCCGGAGGAGACCTTGCCGGTGCTCGAGTCCACGACGACGATGATCGTCACGAAGCCCTCGTCGCGCAGGATGCGCCGGTCCTTCAGTAGCCCCTCGTCGATGGCGCCCACCGACGAGCCGTCCACGTAGACGTACCCGCATTCCACCGCCCCGACGATCTTTGCGACGCCGTCCAGCAGGTCGACCACGACCCCGTTCTCGGCCAACACGACGCCGTCCTTGGGCACGCCGGTGGAGCGCGCCAACGCGCCGTTGGCCACGAGGTGCCGCCACTCGCCATGCACCGGCAAGACGTTGCGCGGCTTCACGATGTTGTAGAGGTAGAGCAGCTCCCCCGCCGTCGCGTGCCCCGAGACGTGCACCTGCGCGTTGCCCTTGTGCACGACGTTCGCGCCGAGACGCATGAGCCCGTTGATCACGCGGTAGACGGCGTTCTCGTTGCCCGGGATCAGCGAGCTGGCCAGCAACACCGTGTCGCCCGGGCCGACCTCGATCTGGTGGTCGCGGTTCGCCATCCGCGACAGCGCGGCCATCGGCTCGCCCTGCGAGCCCGTGCAGATCAACACCTGCTCGTCGTCGGCCAGGTCGCCGAGCTTCTTCGCCTCGACGAGGGTGCGGTCGGGGACGCGCAGGTAGCCGAGCTCCGCCGCGATCGTCATGTTCCGGACCATCGAGCGTCCGACCATCGCGACCTTGCGCTCGAACTCCTCGGCCGCGTCGAGGACCTGCTGCACCCGGTGCACGTGCGAGGCGAAGCACGCGACGATGATCCGCCGTTCCGCCTTCTCGAAGACCCGCTCGATCGCCGGGTAGAGGTCCTTCTCGTGGATCGCGAACCCCGGGATGTCGGCGTTGGTCGAGTCGGTCAGGAACAGATCCACGCCCTCCTCGGCCAGGCGGGCATAGGCCCGTAGGTCCGTGAGGCGCCCGTCGAGCGGGAGCTGGTCCATCTTGAAGTCGCCGCTGTGCACGATCAGCCCCGCCGGGGTCCGGATGGCCACGGCGAGCGCGTCCGGGATCGAGTGGTTCACCGCGATGAACTCCACGTCGAACGCCCCGAGCCGCTCCCGGTCGCCTTCCCGGACGGTGAGCGTGTACGGCTTGAGGCGGTGCTCCTTCAGCTTGGCCTCGACGAGGGCCAGCGTGAACGTCGAACCGATCAGCGGGATGTCACCCTTGTGGCGAAGCAGGTATGGCAACGCACCGATGTGGTCCTCGTGCCCGTGGGTGAGGACGATCGCCTCCACGTCGTCGAGCCGGTCGAGGACATACCCGAAGTCCGGGAGGATCAGGTCCACGCCGGGCTGATGGTCGTCCGGGAACAGCACGCCGCAGTCGACGATCAGCAGCCGGCCCTCGTATTCGAAGACCGTCATGTTGCGACCGACCTCGCCGAGGCCGCCGAGGGCGACCACGCGGACCGCCCCGGGGGCGGGCGGGGGCGGCGGGCTCAGCTCCGGATGGGGATGACTCACCCGCCCACGGTAGCGCGCGTGACGCAACTCACTCGCCGGCGGTCCCGCGCAAGCCGGTCGGGCCCCCCGGCGGGGGCCGGCCCGTACGTCAGCCGCAGGGACCCTCCGTGACGACGATCCCGTCGGCGTCGGCGTAGACGTGGTCCCCCGTCTGGATCGTCACCCCCGCGACGGTGACCGGCACGCCCATGCTGCCGGTCCCGCCCGTCTGTGGGGCGATGGGGCTGGGGGCGAGCGCGTGGACGCCGAGGTCGATCGTCCTCAGGATCTCCACGTCACGGACCGTCCCGTGGACGATGACTCCCGCCCACCCGTTGTCCGCCGCGCGCCGGGCCATCGCGCCGGCCAGCAGAGGCAAGCGCAGCCGCTCTCCACCGTCGACGACCAACACGCGGCCCGCACCGGGCGCCTCGACGAGCTCGTTGACGAGCGAGCTGTCCTCGCTGCACGCGACCGTCACGACGGGACCCGCGTACACGTCCCGCCCCCCGAAGGCGCGCAGGACCGGCTCGAGGACGCGGGCGCCATTCCCCAGCGCGTCGCACAGCTGTGGCGTGGACCAGGCCCGGGTGGCGCTCTCCGGCGCCACCCGGTGTCGGCCTTCGGTGGTGTCAACGCCCTGCGGCAGGGGCGCATACTCGAAGTCCCGCAGGTCGTCCGGGACATTCGCCTCGGTCCACAGGTCTGCCCACGAGGTGGATGCCGTCAATGTGGCAGTGCTGCGCTCCATGGTGGTCTCCTTCGCATAGTTGCTGTGGGACCACGCTGTCCCTATCGCTCGACTCTCGGCCAGAAGCCTGGATTACGAAAGGCAAGACGGTGCATTGGCAGTCGAACTCGTGGTGAGCATCCGGTGAACACATCCGGACGCGGCGACGAGATTCGTCCGCCGCGCGGCATGGAAGTGCCCGCGCCGCGCGGCGGAACGCCAGGTCGAACCGGGTGCACCGGCGGCATCGGCGCCGCTCGGCCCGGACGGTCGGACACCGCGACCGGGCGTGGAGATCCCCACGCCCCGACTCCCAGGGAAGCCGAGGCGTGGGGACGCTCGAGGGTCGCGGTGCCACCGGCTCGGGGGTTCGGGCGACACCGCGACCGCCTATGACATCGTGATACGACGTCTGGCGTTACAGGCGTTGTATGGAAGTCGGCGCGCCCCTCGTTCACGGGCGCCACGTCCCGGTGAGCGGCGAGGGGGAACGGCCCGTCCGCAAGCCATTAAGGTGTGCGGGTGCGCGCGTACCTCGACCTGCTGCAACGGATCCTCGACGAGGGTGTGCGCCGCGGGGACCGTACGGGGACGGGCACGCTCGCGGTCTTCGGGCACCAGATGCGATTCGACCTGCAGGCCGGTTTCCCGGCGCTCACTACCAAGAAGCTGCACCTACGCTCGATCATCGGAGAGCTGATCTGGTTCCTGCGGGGGGACACCAACGTGGCCTGGCTGCACGACCACGGGATCACGATCTGGGACGAATGGGCCGACGAGGACGGCGAGTTGGGCCCGATCTACGGCCACCAGTGGCGGAGCTGGCCCTCCCCCGACGGCCGCACGATCGATCAGATCGCGCAGGTCGTGGACGCGATCCGCGCCACTCCGTATTCCCGCCGGCACATCGTCTCGGCGTGGAACGTCGCGGAGGTCGAACAGATGGCCCTCCCGCCGTGTCACACCATGTTCCAGTTCCATGTGGCGCCGGACCCCGCAGGCGGCCCGGACCGGCTGAGCTGCCAGCTCTACCAGCGCAGCGCCGACACCTTCCTCGGCGTCCCCTTCAACATCGCCAGCTACGCGCTGCTGACCCACATGGTCGCGCAGGTCACGGACCTGGCCGTCGGGGACTTCGTGCATACAATCGGCGACGCCCACCTCTACCTCAACCACCTCGACCAGGCCCGGCTCCAGCTGAGTCGCGAGCCGCGCTCCCTGCCGACGCTCCGGCTCAACCCGGCGCGGCGGGCGCTCGAGGACTTCGCGATCGAGGACGTGGTGTTGGAGGGCTACGACCCCCAGCCCGGCATCAAGGCCCCGATCGCCGTATGACCATCGACGCCCCCGTCACCGCGTCCAATTTCACCAGTGCGGCGGACGCCACTGTCTCCTCCAGCTCGGCAACCGCCACGCCCGACGCGCCGTCCGTCCGGCCGCGGGTCGTCCTCATCGCGATGGCCGGGGCCAACCGGGTCATCGGAGACGGCACCGACCAGCCGTGGCACCTACGCGAGGACCAGCGGCGGTTCGCGCAGCTGACCCGCGGGCACCCCATGGTGATGGGGCGGGCCACCTTCGACACGTTCACGAAACCACTGCCCGGCCGGCCGCACGTCGTGGTCACCCGGGATCGCGGCTGGTCGGCGCCAGGCCGACCCGACGTGCACGTCGCGCACGACCCCCACGAGGCGCTGCAGCTGGCCGCGACGCTGCCCGGCGGCGCCGAGCGCATCGCGGTCATCGGCGGAGGACAGATCTATGCGGCGCTGCTCGACGCGGCCGACGCCGTGGAACTCACCGAGGTCGACGCGGAGGCCCCCGGGGACGTCCTCTTCCCAGAGCTCCCGGAGTCCGAATGGCGCCAGGCGGGCCGCGACGACCGGTGCGCGTTCGCCTACGTCACGTACGAGCGGCGCTGAGCACGTGATGGCAGCGCTCGACGCTGTCGCGCGGCAGTCCCTCTCGGTCGGAGTCGCCACCGGCGCCTATGGCATCAGCTTCGGCGCCCTGTCGGTCGCGGCAGGTCTTTCCGTGCCCCAGACGATGGCGCTGTCGTTGCTGATGTTCAGCGGGGCGTCGCAGTTCGCGGCGGTGGCCATCGTAGGCGCCGGCGGGGCGGGCGCTACGGCCGTCACGACCGCCGCCCTCCTGGGGGTCCGCAACGGCCTGTATGGGTTGCAGATGTCCCACGTCGTCGGCGGGCGGGGGCTCCGGCGGGCCGCGGCGGCGCAGCTCACCATCGACGAGTCGACCGCCGTCGCCCTGGCCCAGGACGATCCGACCAAGGCGCGGCGCGGGTTCTGGCTCACGGGTGTGGCCGTCTTCGCACTCTGGAACCTCGCAACCCTGGTCGGCGCCCTCGTGGGCAACGCCCTCGGCGACCCGAAGACCTACGGCCTGGACGCCGCGGCCGCCGGCGCGTTCTGCGCGCTGCTATGGCCCCGACTGCATCGCCGCGATGCCCTGGCCACGGCCGCGCTGGCAGCGTTCTTGACGATGGTCACGGCCCCCGCGCTGCCCGCCGGCGTGCCGATCCTGGTCGCGGCGCTGGCCGCGATCGCGATGGCCTGGGCCCCGATCCGGCTCTTCGGTCGAGCCGCCACCCGCAAGGCGACTTCCCAAGGCGTTGGGAGCGGGGGTGCCGCTCCGTGAGCGTGTGGGTGACCGTGCTGGTGGGCAGCGCCGCCGTCTACCTCCTGAAGCTGGTCGGACACCTCGTGCCGGCCCACTGGCTGTCGGGGCCGCGGACCATGAGAGCGGTGGCGCTGCTTCCGGTGGCCCTCCTGGCGGGGCTCGTGGCCACCCAGGCCTTCGTAGGGCCAGGCGGTGCGCCGGTCCTGGACGCACGCGCCGCGGCCGTCGGCGTCGCCGTGCTCGCCCTGGCGCTGCGGGCGCCGTTCCTGCTCGTCGTGGTGCTCGCGGCGGCGACCGCGGCCGGACTGCGCGCGCTCGGGATGGCCTGACGGCGCTCTCGCCCACATCACGGGTAACCCAGCACGGCGTTCGATCACGGATCCGAACATCGAACGGGTGGACGGGTGAACGGGTGAATGGGTAACGCTTCCCCAACGGACAATTGACTTTTCCAGGACGGTGCGTTCCCGCTCCAGCCGGGCCGGCGGAGCTACATTTGCGCTGCTCGGTCCGCGCAGCGGATCGCGGCTCATACCCTCGGGAGGCGCCATGTCGGTCGACACGATGAACGAACGCCTGATCCGCACCGACCCGGACAGGCCGCCGGTGGCCGTCCTGGAGAAGCCGGGGCTGAGCAACCGTACGAGAGTGTATTTGCTGGTCTGCGCCGTGTTCGCCGCGATCGGCTGGGCCATGATTGCGATGGTCCGCGGTGAGCAGATCAACTCCCGCTGGTTCGTCTTCGCCGCCGTCGGGAGCTACCTGATCGCCCTGCGCCTCTATGCGCGGTTCATCGAGAGCAGGATTCTCAAACCCGACGACACCCGTGCCACGCCCGCGGAGAGGTTCGACAACGGCAAGGACTTCATGCCCACGGACCGTCGGGTCCTCTTCGGGCACCACTTCGCCGCGATCGCCGGCGCCGGCCCCCTGGTGGGCCCGGTCCTTGCCTCCCAGATGGGCTACCTCCCGGGCACGCTGTGGATCATCATCGGGGTGATCTTCGCCGGGGCGGTGCAGGACCTCATGGTTCTGCACTTCTCCATGCGTCGGAACGGACGCAGCCTCGGTCAGATGGCCCGCGAGGAGCTCGGGCCGATCGGCGGGTGGGCCGCGCTGATCGGCGTGTTCACCATCATGATCATCATCATCGCGGTCCTCGGCGTCGTGATGATCGGGGCGCTCGCCGACAG
Source organism: uncultured Austwickia sp. (assembly GCA_934678955.1). Next base: position 19,069 of record CAKUSI010000017.1, read on the forward strand.
CGCCTGGGGTCTCTTCTCGATCGCGATGACCATCCCGATCGCCCTGTTCATGGGCGTCTACCTGCGGTTCCTGCGGCCGGGCAAGGTCAACGAGGTCTCGGCGATCGGCGTGGCGCTGCTCATCGCCTCCATCGTCGGCGGCAAGTACGTCGCGGACTCCTCGATCGCCCACTTCTTCATCCTCGACAGGCCGTCGCTCGCCGTCTGGGTGGCGCTGTACGGCTTCGCCGCCTCAGTGCTGCCCGTGTGGTTGCTGCTGGCGCCGCGCGATTACCTGTCGACGTTCATGAAGGTCGGCACCATCGTGCTGCTCGCCGTCGGCATTGTCGCGGTCGGGCCACTCATCCAGATGCCGGCCACCACGCATTTCGCCGTCGACGGGACAGGGCCCGCCTTCGCCGGCAGCCTCTTCCCGTTCCTGTTCATCACGATCGCCTGCGGAGCGATCTCGGGCTTCCACTCCCTGATCAGCTCCGGCACCACGCCGAAGCTCATGGAGAAGGAGCGCCAGGGGCGGGTCATCGGCTACGGCGGCATGCTCACCGAGTCGTTCGTCGCGATCATGGCGCTGGTGGCGGCCTGCACGCTGGACCAGCACCTCTACTTCGGCATGAACGCACCGGCCGGACTGACCGGCGCGCCGGACCCGAACAGCGCCGCCGCCTACGTCAACGGCCTCAACCTGGTCGGACCCGACGGGGCCCGCCTGCCGGACATCGATCCGAGCCTGTTCACGAGCCAGGCCGCCGCGGTCGGCGAGAGTTCGGTGATCTCTCGGACCGGCGGTGCCCCCACGCTCGCGATGGGTATGGCGGACGTCATGCACCAGACGCCGATCCTCAACCTGCTGGGCGACAAGGCGTTCTGGTACCACTTCGCGATCATGTTCGAGGCGATGTTCATCCTCACGACCATCGACGCCGGCACCCGCGTGGCCCGCTTCATGCTGTCCGACACCCTGGCGCACCTGCCCGGCATGAAGAAGTTCGCGGACCCGTCCTGGCGCGTCGGCGCCTGGACCTGCTCGGCCGCGGTCGTGGTCCTCTGGGGCTCGATCCTCTACATGGGCGTGACGGACCCGCTGGGCGGGATCAACATGCTCTTCCCACTGTTCGGCATCGCCAACCAGTTGCTCGCGGGCATCGCGTTGTGCGTCGTGTTCACGATCGTGATCAAGAAGGGCCTGGTGCGGTACGCCTGGATCCCGGGCATCCCGCTGGTGTGGATCCTGATCGTGACGCTCAGCGCGTCCTGGCAGAAGATCTTCAGCTCCAACACCGCGATCGGGTATTGGTCGCTGCGCAACGCCGCCATCAACGCCCGGGACACCGGCGGCCAGACCTTCCAGACGGCGAAGAATCCCGCCGAGATCGACGCCGTCATCCGCAACACCTTCGTCCAGGGCAGCCTGTCGATCATCTACGCCGTCGTGGTGATCATCGTGCTGATCAGCGCCATCGCGGTGTGCTACCGCGCCCTGAAGGCGGGCGGCCTGCCCACCACCGAGGAGGAGCCGACCCCGTCGCGCTACTTCGCGCCGGCCGGGTTCATCGTCACCGAGTTGGAGAAAGAGGCACTGGTCGAGTGGAAGAAGGCCGGACTCGACCCGATGCCCGTGAGGAGCCACCATTGACCGCCGTGACCTGGCACCACGTACGCCGCGGCGCCGCCGGCCTGTCCTGGTGGTGGCGGGGAGTGGTCGGCGCGGACGCATACGAGCGGTATGTCGCCCACCTGCGCGCCCACCACCCGGAGGCGCCGATCCCGACCGAGCGGCAGTTCTGGAAGGACAAGTACGCGGAGATGGACCGCAATCCGCAGACGCGCTGCTGCTGACGGTCGCGCCGGGGACCCCGTGGCCGGCGATCCGGTGATTGCCGGCCGCCTCCTCGGGTATGGACAGGCCCTTGCTGCTGTCCGACCCCTGCCCTGACCTCAAGGAGAGCGCCGTGTCCGTCGATCTCCCTCCCGCGGCGCCGAACGCCCGGGAAGCATCCGCGGCCGAACCGGTGAGCATCACCCTGCCCGGCATCATGCTGGGCGTGGGGCTCGGCGGGTTCGTCGACGGCATCGTCCTGCACCAGCTCCTGCAGTGGCACCACATGCTCAGCAACAGCGGGAACGACCGGCTGGGGCTCCAGCGGTACGATCCGGCCACCGTGCCCGGGCTGCAGTTGAACACGGTGTGGGACGGCATCTTCCACGTGACCACGTGGCTGGCCGTGCTGGGGGGCCTCGCGATCCTGTATGCCCGCGCGAGCGGGAGCCGCCGCGCACTCTGGGGCTCCCGCGCGCTGTGGGGCTGGATCCTGGTGGGCTGGGGGCTCTTCAACCTCGTCGAGGGGGTCGTGAACCACCACCTGCTGGGCATCCACCACGTCCGGCCGGGACCGAACCGGCTGGCCTGGGACCTCGCCTTCCTCGCCCTCGGCGCGGTGCTCGTCGCGGCGGGCCGGCTGCTGCAGCGGGGCGCGCGGCGGCCAACCGCCGACGGCACCCCCGAGGTGACACGTGGCAGCGTGGGCTGAGGGCGCGGTGCAGGCCGAGGTGACAGCCGGGCGAGCGGCGAGGTGAGCGCCGCGGGCCAGCCGGCGGCCGTGGGTGCCGCTCACCACGCGGGCGGCGCGCTCGACCTGATCCTTCCCGCGGCGCTGCTTCTCGCCGCGGCGGGCTACCTGCTGCTGGCGGTCCGGCCGGGTGAGCGGTCCTGGCCGCTGCGGCGCACCGTCGCGTTCACCACCGGCGCCGGCCTCGTGTGGTGGGCACTCCTCGGCCCGCTCACCCATACCGCCTCGTATGCCGCCTCGGCGCCGTTCTCCGCCCACATGGCCCAACATCTCCTCGTGGGGATGCTCGGCCCCTACCTGATGGTTCTCGGCGCACCGATGCGGCTGGTCCTGGCCAAGGGGCCAGCGCGCTGGCGGACTCGGGTGGCCGGGCTTCTGCACACCCGGTATGTCCGCGTGATCAGCCGCCCCGAGGTCGCGCTGTTCCTGTCCGTGGGGACGCTGCCCGTCCTCTACGGCACCGGACTCTTCGCCGCGACCGCCCACACGCCGTGGCTGCACGCTGTCCTGCACTGGCACTACCTGGCGTCCGGGTACCTCTTCGCGTGGGTGATCTGCGGCCCCGACCCCGCGCCTTCTCGACCCGGCGTGCCGGTGCGACTCGTGGTGCTCGGCGTCGCCATCGCGGTGCACGCGTCGGTCTCCCAGCTGCTCTACGCGGGATGGTTCGCGATCGAGGCCGAGGGCGCCGACCTGCGGCTCGGCGCCACCCTCATGTACTACGGCGGCGACCTGGTCGAACTCGCGCTCGCACTGACCCTCGTGGCCGGCTGGCGGCCCCGGCGATCCGGGCGGGGGCTCCGCTCGATCGGTCCGTTCGACCGGCCGTGCACCGCTGCGGTCGCGCCCGGTCGCCCGGACGCCGGACACTGGCCCCATACGCCGATCCCGGCCCCCTCGTCACCCTCGTCCGCAGCACTCTTGAGTCCGTCACCACCCACCCGGCACCACCGACCGCGGCACCCACCGAGCCCGTGACCACGCAACCCGTCACACGAATCCCGTCACCACGAATCCCGTCGTCAGGAATCCCGTCGTCAGGAAGGAGAGCGGCCGTGTCGTCGCCGGATGACCACCCCACCCGTACGGAGCACGACTCGCTCGGCGAGATCCAGGTGCCCGCCGACCGCTACTGGGGCGCCCAGACCCAGCGCAGCCTGGAGCATTTCGATATCGGGCGCGACCGCTTCGTGTGGGGGCGCCCCCTGATCAGGGCGCTCGGCCTGGTCAAGGCCGCCGCTGCACGGGCCAACGCGAGCCTGGGCCGGCTGGACCTGCCCGACGAGGTGGTCGCCGCGATCATCCAGGCAGCGGAAGAGGTGGCGGAAGGGCGGTGGGACGACCACTTCCCCTTGGTCGTCTTCCAAACCGGCAGCGGAACGCATACCAACATGAACGCCAACGAGGTGATCGCGCACCGCGCGGAGGAGATCCTGGCCGAGGATCGACAGGCGCGCGACGCCGACCAGTCCGACCCCCAGAACAACCCGGGCGCGGACGAGCCGGTCACCATCCACCCCAACGACGTGGTCAACAAGGGGCAGTCCAGCAACGACGTGTTCCCGACCGTCGTCCACGTGGCCGTGGCGCTGGAACTCGTCGAGCGTCTCTTCCCCGCCGTCGCGCACCTGGAGGGGGCGCTACGGCGGGGCGAGTCGGACCACGCCGACCTGGTGATGCTCGGCCGCACCCACCTGCAGGACGCCACCCCGATCACGCTCGGGCAGGTGTACGGGGGGTGGGCCGAGCAGGTCGCGCTGGCGACGGCGGAGCTGCGGCACGCCGCGCAGGGTCTGAACGCGCTCGCGCTGGGCGGGACCGCCGTCGGGACCGGTGTGAACACCCACCCCCGCTTCGGGGCGGAGGCGGCGGAGCTGCTCGCCGAGGCGACCGGGCTCCCCCTCGTCCCGGCGAGGGACTACCCGGCGGCGCTGTCCGGACGCGAGGCCCCGCTTGCGGTCAGCGCGGGACTTCGCGGTCTCGCTGCCGCGCTGATGAAGATCGCCAACGACGTCCGCTGGCTGGGCGCCGGGCCGCGGGCCGGGATCGCGGAGCTCATCCTGCCGGCGGGCGAGCCGGGCTCCTCGATCATGCCCGGCAAGGTCAACCCGACCCAGTGCGAGGCCCTGACGATGGTGGCGACGCGCGTCTACGGCAACGACGCGACCGTCGCGTTCGCCGCCAGCCAGGGCAACTTCCAGCTGAACGTCTACACGCCTGTCATCGCCGACGCCCTCCTGGAGAGCGTCCGCCTCCTCGCGGACGGGTGCGTCTCGTTCACCCGGCACTGCCTGGAGGGCATACGGCCCGACCGCGACCGCATCGCGGCGCACCTGGAGGACAGCCTCATGCTCGTGACGGCACTGGCCCCCCACATCGGCTACGACGCGGCCGCCGCCATCGCCAAGGACGCCCACGTCCGCGGCACGACACTGCGGCAGGCCGCGCTCGACTCAGGGTCGGTGAGCGCGGACGACTTCGACCGCTGGGTGGTCCCGGCCGACATGATCCACCCCTGACCGACCGGCACACGGACGGCGACGAGTGAGGAGGGCCCGCGGAATTCGTAGGCCCTCCTCTGTCGAACTTGCCCCGGCGTGAGGCTCACTCGGGAGCGCCCTCGGATTCCTCCGGCTCGAACGTGTCCTTCTCCCCGATGGTCGCGCCCAGCCCCTCGTCACTCAGTTCCTCGAGGTCCGTGGTCTCGTCGTCGCTCGGGAGCTTCGGTGTGTCGGTCATGCTCGCCTCCTGGGGAAATGGTTGGGACCTCTTGAGATCCGTCTACTTTCGTACGAAATGGGCGGCGCGGCGACCCGGGGCGGCTCGCGGGTCCGCACGGGGGCCAGGAACCCTTGCTCCACCGGCGTCCTCGCCCCACCCGGCGCGTGCCGACACACCGCGCCGCCCCATACATGCAATGTCAAGGCGATCCCTCCCGATCTCGGGGCCCGCTCCGCCCGAGTGCCTGGATCCCCTCGCCGCAGAGTCGAGCCGGCACGGCGTGGCACGGCCTGGTCGCCACGCCCCGGTAGCGTCGACCCCATGGCGACGTTGCGCGACACCGGCTGGGCGCTGTTCGACCGGATCGTCGCCCAGGCCCCGCTGCGCGACGTCAACCCGTGGCGCGTGGTCGACCCCGTCGCCTCCTCTTCTCCGCCCGCGGCACCTCCATCCGCGATAGCTATGTCCGCAGCCCGCTCCCCCTGGCCCGGCCTCCCGTGGGCTCGAGAGGGCGTGGCGTTCGAGCCGGACTACGCGACGCTGGAGCTGCTGCTCGGCGTACCGGTCCTCCTGCAGGCCACGTCCCAGTCGGGCGTGCCGGCGCTCGCCCTCGACGTATGGGTGGCGTACGAGTTCCGCCGGGCCGGCTTCGACCCCGATCGCGTGTGGCCCCGCGCGAGCGAGCCCCGGGTGATCCCGACCGAGGTGATGGACTTCGTCCGCAGCCTGCCTCGGAGGGAACAGGCCCTGCTGCTCGGGCGCATCGCGAGTGGCCAGGGCGGGGCGAAGTCGGCCAACGTGCTGGGCAAGAACTACGTCAAGCAGGTCGACGTCGTGATGAGCTCGTGGGCGACCGGGCCGGAACTGATGGTCTCGACGAAGCGGATGGACTCCTCGTTCGGCAAGAACGCCGCCAACCGGGTCGAGGAGAGCTACGGGGACGCCAAGAACCTCCGCTCGCGGCACCCGCAGGCGGCGCTGGGTTTCGTGTACGCCCTGAGCGCCGTCGCGCTCACCTCCGAGTCGGACACGGCCGCGTGGCTGATCGACTTGCTCGGCAAGCTGGGCAGGGAGGGGGACGCGTACGACGCTGTGGCGCTGGTCATGCCGGATCTGAGCCGGGACCAGGAGTCTCCCGGCGAGGATCCGCCGGAACCGGCCGGACCGCTGGAGGCCGGAGTGCCCGGGTTCGACCTGGATCGGGACGTCGACCCCACCCGCGCGGTCGGTCCCGCCGACGGCTCCGGCCAGGTCGGCGATGCGGGCCGCGGTGCAGCGTTGCCCGGTCCGGTCGGTGACCCATCGGCCGTCGGCAGTGCTGGCGCGGGAGGTACGTTCTCTCCAGGAATCGCCGCCCTGTTCGGCGACATCGAACGGGAGCCGGCAAGCCCGGCCCTTCCGGGTTTGGGCGGACCTGGCGGCGCTGAGGTGGACGCGCTCTCATCGGCGTTGCGGCCCGTGAGGTTACGACAGGACGCCGTACCACCGGACCTCAACCCAAGCCGCTTCTTCGAGGTCATGGGTCGGCGGGTGTTGGACGGCTCACCCGTGAACTTCCACGCTGAGGCACGCCGGAGGCTGGCCCATCCGCGGGAGTAGCGGCCCAGGCTCCCGGCGATCCCGGACACCGCCCTGCGCCAGGGCGCGAATGCCGGTACGTGGCTTCTACACGATCCCCCGGACGCAAGCGACCCTCCCGGCAGAGGGGCCAAGAGGCACCCGTCGCGACTCGCTTCCCCGACGCATACCAGAACCGCCCCGATCCAGACTCGCTTCTTCGACGCCGACCCACCCCCACCGGCCCGGATGCGGCCACAACAGCGTCAAGGCCGACCTGGCCGAGCCCTCGCCGAACAAGCGAGTCCAGGTCGACCAACGCCCGCCCACGGAGACGAGCCGAGGCCGACCTGGCCGAGTCCCCGCCACAGAAGCGAGTCCAGGTGGGTCCACCTCCCCGCGTAGAGGCGCATCCGCTCCGACCATGACGAGACCACGCCGAAGAGCCGAGTCACGACTGCCCACGCCCGCCGTCATGCACACCCCGGTTTGTCGCCACGGCCGTCCACAGGCTGTGGTCGCCACAGGGCCAGCCGCGACAACGCGACCCATCCTGAACCATGCGCATCGAGTCGACAGCCGCGCGGGTGGAGCAGCTCGCAGCGGCCGGGCCATTCTCCGCCGAGCGGGCCGCTCGGTTCGGCGTTTCGGCAGACGCCATCGCCGCCTGCTTGCGGCGAGGGCGCCTGGAACGCGTCACGAGGGGCTGGTACGACGTGCCGCGGCCCGAGCTCTCAGCGGCCCAGCGCCATGCGCGGCTCGTATCGTGCCTGGTCGCCAGATGTGAGGGACGCGCCGTCGCGAGCCACCAGAGCGGCCTCGTGCTGCACGGCCTTCCGCTGGCTGCGCTCCCCTTCGGGGTCGCGCACCTCACGCACGTGGGGTCCGGCGCGCCACGCCGATCGCGGGACTATGTGCTGCACCGACGCCCACGTGGCATGGCGCCGCACGCCGGCGGCGACCGGCTCGACGTCGAGTGGTGCCTGATGCAGGTAGGCGCCACGTACGGAGCCCGAGCCACCATCGTGCCCGGTGACGCCGCTCTGCGACGCGGCATCGCGACGCGGGAGTCCCTCGACGACGCGGTGAAACAGCACCGGGGAGCGCCCGGTTCGCTCCCGGCCGCCGCTGCGCTTGCCCTATTGGACGGCCTTAGCGAGTCTCCGGGCGAGAGCCTCCTGCGCTACGACCTCGTGATGCTCGGTTATGACGTCGTACCCCAGGTGTCGGTGATGGTCGGTGGCCGCTGGCTCCGGCCGGACCTGATCGTCCGTGGCACGAAGGTGGCAGCGGAGTTCGACGGGAAAACAAAGTACGCAGATGCCGACGCGTTCCAGCGGGAGAAGTACCGAGAGGAGGCCATGCGGGACGACGGTTGGATATTCGTACGGTTCATGTGGCCGGATCTCGGACATCTGCCCGAGATCGACCGCCGCATGCAGGCAGCGCTGCGGGCCTGGCGTTCCCAGGCGGCCTGATCTGACGCCACCGCGCGTCGAGATCGATGGCCGCGGGGATCGCCAGCGGGGACCCCATACCCCACCCGGCCGCCGGGCGATGTCCAGCGTGAGCACGCCTCGACCCGGACTCGCTTCCTCGACGCCGACCCACCCCGATCGGACTTGACACCGCTACAGCAGCGTCCAGAGCGACCACCCCACGCCCCCACCGAACGGCCGCGTCCACATCGAGCAGGACCCTCCTCCGGCCAGCACGAAAGCGAGCCGCATCCCCTCCGCCGACCAGGCCACGCCGACCCCGTCACCACCCGTACGACCCGGACTCGCTTCCCCGACGCCGACCCACCCCGATCGGACTTGACGC
>CAKUSI010000018.1 GCA_934678955.1 uncultured Austwickia sp.
GATCCCGCCCACGGGCGGGTCATAGCGGGAATTCGCGCCAGCGCCGCGTACCGATCCCGCCCACGGGCGGCAAACGCTCGCGACACGCCGCACCTTCCCGTACCGATCCCGCCCACGGGCGGGAAATGCACCGGTGCGGCCCTGCTCAGAGGCGCCGACGGCGCGAGGGGCCGCCCAGGGCGGCCCATACGGTCCGTCCGTTCTTGTCCTCCTGGACCCCCCACTCGTGCGCGAGGCTGCGGACGATCCGCAGCCCGCGGCCGCTGTTGGCCCACGGCGAAGGCGGGACGGGGCGTGGCACCGAGGGGCCGCCGCCGTCGCTGACCTCGACCTCGACGGTGTCGGCCTTCACCTTCCAGCGGATGCGCACGCACCCGTCGCCGAGCGGCCGGGCGTGCCGGACCGCGTTGGCGACCAACTCCGAGGCGACCGTCTGCGCCTCCTCCAGGATCGTGCGGTTCACGCCGCGGGACGTGAGGTCCTCGTCGAGGATCGCCCGGATGGAGGGTACGGATGAGTTCGCGTGCGGGATCCGTACGCTGCGCTGCCCCTCGGCGACCACCGCCCGGCATCCCCGACCTTGCTCCACCGGCTGCTCTTCCCTTCCCGTCGATCCGATCCGATCGGCGTCTGCCCTCACTGCACTGCGAGGAGGCAGGCGCCTCGATGCCCGTCAGCGCGTCAGCTCCGCCAGGTCGGCGGGGCCGTGGCCGGCGACGTGGCCGAACCGGTGCATCGTGCGACTGACCGCCTGCTCCCGCAACAGAGGTAGCAGCTCGCGTCGCCCGGTGGCCAGCACCGGTCCGTCCAGCACCGTGACGTCGCGCTCCGCGAGCCGGGCGGCCAACGGGGGGTTCTCCCCGATCAGCCGCACCCGCCCGGCCACCACGCCGACGCCCGCGCGGTCCGCGAACTGCTCGTCGGTCTCCGCGCGGTCGACGTAGCGGGCGAGCACCCGCAGCGCCGCGGACGCCTCCTCGCTGGTCCCGTCGAGACCCTTCAGGAACGCGGAGGTATCGGGATCCAGGCTGACGCGGACGGTCGTGCCGGTCGCGACTCCCCCGAGGACCACCCGGAGGAGCTCCACGACGCGGCAGCCGGGCGCGGTCCGCACCCACAGGGCGGGCAGGGTCCGGTACCGGAACACGTTGGACTCCACCACCAGCGCCGACTCGTCGACCTCGCAGGCGAGCTCGGCGGCGAGCGCCGCCGCGTCGGAGCCCGCGGAGGCGCGCAGCCAGGTGCGTTCCACGCGCTCGGGCACCAGCGGCAGCAGTCCCTTCAGGATCGGCCGCACGCGCTCGTCCGGGTCGTCGATCACCTGCGGCAGCCCGTCGGGGATCCAACGACCCAACTGGGCCACGTAGTTCGGGCCGCCGGCCTTCGCACCGGGGCCGAGCACCGAGCCCTTCCAGCCACCGAAGCTCTGCCGCTGCACGATCGCGCCGGTGATGTGCCGGTTGACGTATGCGTTCCCGACCTCCACATGTTCCAGCCAGTGCTCGATCTCCCGCTCGTCGAGGCTGTGCAGCCCGCCGGTCAGGCCGAAGGCCGTACCGTTCTGCCACTCGATCGCCTGGCCCAGGTCGGCCGCGTTCATCAGCCCGAGGACCGGGCCGAACACCTCCGTGAGGTGGAAGAACGAGCCGGGGCGGACGCCGTCCTTCAGGCCCGGGGACCACAGCCTGCCAGAATCGTCCAACGACCGCGGCTCGACCAGCCACGTCTCCCCCGGCTCCAGGGAGGTGAGCGCGCGCAGCAGCTTGCCCTCCGGGGGCTCGATGACCGGGCCCATCGTGACCCCGAGGTCGCTCGGCCACCCCACCCGCAGGCTCGACACCGCGTCGATGAGCTGGCGGCGGAACCGGTCCGAGGTGCCGACGGAGCCCACGAGGATCGCCAGCGAGGCGGCCGAGCATTTCTGCCCGGCGTGCCCGAACGCGGACTTCACCAGGTCGGCGACCGCCAGGTCCAGATCGGCCGCCGGCGTGATGACCAGCGCGTTCTTGCCGGAGGTCTCGCCGTAGACGCGGGCCCCGCCCGGCCGGTCCGCCCGCCACGAGGCGAACATCTCGCCGGTCTCGGAGGAGCCGGTGAGGATCACCGTGTCGACGTCGCGGTGGGACACCAGGGCGCGCCCGGCGTCCCGGTCGGCCACCCGGACCACCTGCAGCGCCTCAGGCGGCACCCCGGCTTCGTGCAGCGCGGCCACGCCGACCTCGACGCAGCCGACGGTCGGGTGGGCGGGCTTGATGACGACCGCGGCGCCGGCCGCAAGCGCGGCCAGCACCCCGCCCAGGGGGATCGCGACCGGGAAGTTCCAGGGCGGGGTCACCAGCACGACCCGGTCCGGGGCGAACCGGGAGCCGTCCGCCGCCGGCCCGGTCTCCAGCTCCACGGCGCGATCCGCGTAGTAGCGGGCGAAGTCGATCGCCTCGGACACCTCGGGGTCCGCCTCCGCGACCGTCTTGCCGCCTTCCGCGGCCATCACGGTGATCAGCTCGCCGCGCCGGCCCTCCAAACGGCGCGCCGCCTCGCGCAGGATGTCCGCTCGCTCCGCGGCGGGCCGGTGCGACCACGGTCCGTGGGCGGCCACCGCGGTGGCCACGACGCCCTCAACGTCGGAGGCCGAGAGCACCGGACTGGCAGGGACGTGCGGTGTCGCGTCCAGTGCGGCCCGGGCCCACTCCCGCGTCGCGGGCAGCGCCGGATCGGAATCGGGCGTGTTGGCGAAGTGGTCGCCGATCTCCGGGCGGCGCGGGTCGCGACGGGCGCCGGTGGCGACCTCGGGCGCGGCGGCGATCGAGGCCCGGAAGCGCGCCTCCTGCTGCGCCATCGCTTCCTCCGAGGCGCGGCGGCGGGCCTCCTCCGCGTCCGTCTCGGGCCGCTCCTCGGCACCCACAGGACCGCCCGCGCCCTCAGCCTCGTCGCTGACCCCGCCGGACACCGCCTCGCCCGTCGCGGCTCCCGCCGCCTCGCTCCCCGCAGTGCCCGTGGCGTCCTCGGGGACCGTTTCCGGCTCGAAGCGGGCTCTGCGCCGGGCCCGGCGTTCCGCGCGCCGCTCGGCCAGGGTGGCCCGCGGGGCCTCCGGCGGGGCGGCGAACAGCGCGTGGAGGAAGTTCTCCTCGGTCGCGTTCTCCTCCAGTCGGCGGATCAAGTAGCTCACCGCCACGTCGAAGTCCTCCGGCGCCACGACCGGCGTGTAGAGGAGCACCGAGCCCACGTCGTCGCGGACCGCGCGCGCCTGGGCCGGGGCCATGCCCTGCAGCATCTCGACGTCGAGGGCGTCGCCGACGCCGCGCGCCTCGCTCAGCACGTGCGCCACGGCGACGTCATACAGGTTGTGGCTGGCCACCCCGAGGCGGACCGCGTCGACCACGTCGGGGCGCAGCGCCCGCTCCACGCAGCGCAGGTAGTTCGCGTCGACCTCGGCCTTGGACTCGTACGGCGCCTGCCGCCAGCCGTGCACGATCGCCTCGACCTGCTCCATGGCGAGGTTCGCGCCCTTCACCAGACGGATCTTGATCGGGGCGCCGCCGGAGGCGCGACGCGCGGTCGCCCACTCGATGAGGTGCTCCATCGCGGGCAGGGCGTCGGGCAGGTATGCCTGCAGGACGATCCCGGCCTCCAGGTCCTTGAACTCCTCCTCGTCGAGCAGCCGCGTGAACAGCTCGATCGTGAGGTCGAGGTCGCGGTACTCCTCCATGTCGAGGTTCACGAAGGACGGCGGGGTCTTCGCGGCGGCCGCCTGATAGAGCGGGCGGAGCCGCTCCAGGCAGCGCTCCACCGTGCCCGCGGTGTCCCACGTCGAGATCTGCGAGACCAGAGAGCTGACCTTGATCGAGACGTAGTCGATGTCGGCCCGCCGGACCAGCTCGGTGGTGCGCCGCGTCCGGGCCGCGGCCTCGCGCTCCCCCAGGACGGCCTCGCCGAGGAGGTTGACGTTGAGCCGGAAGCCCTGGGCCCGCGCGCCGGCCAGGTGCCCGGCGAGGGCAGGGTCGCGCGCGTCCACGACGAGGTGGCCGATCATCTGGCGCAACCGGCGCCGCGCGATCGGCACGACCAGCGACGGCGCCAGGGGGGCCGCCACCGTGCCGAGGGCCAGCAGGCTCAGGTCGGTCCGGTTGAGGAAACCGGCGGCGTCCCGCGGGGAGATCCGGGCGAGGTCGCGGGCCGCCACCTTCGGATCCTCCGGTCGGGCCACCCGGTCCACGAACCGGACCGCGAGGTCCAGACCTTCTTCGTCGCGGACCAGCGCCGCCAGCTGCGAGCTGGTGGCCCGCTCCTGCGGGCTCTGCCCGGCCTCGGTCGCGGCGTACCAGCGCCGCGCGAGCTCCACCGCCTGCTCCTCGAAGGCCGCGAGCGTCTGTGGTCCGAACGCGTCGGAGCTGAAGTTGCCGGCTCCGGAGGTGCCGGATCCGAAGGTGTCAGCGGCCGGGGCAGTCATGCCCCCAGTATCGTGACTCGACGCCGTTCGGGCAGCCGGGTGCGGCTGACGCGGGTGTGATCCCGCGAGGCGGGACATATCGGCTCACCTCGCGGGACGATCGCCGCGAGGCCCGGCGCCGGGGCCATCCGCGCGGGTCAGCCGAGCGATTGCCGGACGAGCCCCACCATCGCCTCCACCCCGGCCGGGTTGGGGTGGACGCCGTCGCTCAGCAAGGCCTCGATGTTGACGGGGTTGCTCCGGAAGAGGGCGTCCCAGTCGATCAACCGCATGCCGGGGGTTCGGCGGGCGCGCTCCGCGATCACCTCGTTGATCCAGGCGGTATTGCGCTCGTCGGCCGCCGAGCGCGAGGTCTTGGGCCGGCGCGAGTCGAACGTCGTCACCCAGAGGATCTGGTGGCCGGGGCCGATGCCGTCGACGATGCGGTTCATCTGCGGCTCGAACAGCGGCGGGTTGAAGATGTCATTCGTTCCGGACATCACCACCACGCGAGCCGGGAGCCCTACCCGCCGCTTGATGTCCAGCAGTGCGTTGGCGGTGCCCTCGGTCGCGCGGCCCGGCCAGGTGTCATACACGCAGGTCACGCCGAGCGTGCGGCGCAGGTCGGCCACGAGTACGTCCACCACGGTGGTCGCGATCGAGTCCCCGACGATAAGGCAACCCTGCGGGTCCGCGGCTGCCGCCCGCAGCTCGGCCTCCGGGGACGTCGCTCGGGTGAACCGCCCGTAATCCCCGTGGTATCCGCTGCCGTAGTCGCGCACGGGCATCCGGACGATGACCGCGTCGGGATCTCCGATCTCGTCCGTGCCCGTCGGGGGTGCGGCGTCCGCGAGGGGCAGGTCGGTCACGGGCCGGTCGGTCGCGTATGTGGAAGCCGGGGCGGGCGCGAGAGCCAGGGGCGGGCCGGTGCCGGTGCGGGCCTTCGCCGCGTCCGTGGGTGAGTTCGCGCCCAGCTCGCGGGGCGCGATCGTCGGGGGGGTGCCGGCCTGGGGGCTGCCGGTGGGGAGGGCACCGGTCACTGGCGTCGAGCCGGCGTGCGTCGGCAGCGCCACCGGCGCGTTGTCGGCGAGCCAGCCACCGTGCAGCGCACCGACGCCCCCCAGCGCGGCAGCGGCGACCCCGGCGGCGGCCATGGTGGCCCACCCGCGTACGCTCCGCATCCCCGCGCCTCTTCTGCTCGACCCCTCGCCAGCCCGCCAGCCCGATCGGACGGGACGCGACAATCCTTGACCACAAAAGGAATTCGGCGACCACTTCGAAAAGCTGGACACATTGAACATAACCCGTCACGACCGTCGCCATCGACCGCATCCACCCCCCGAGCAGCAACGAATTCGCAACTGTTAGCGTGCCGTTCGCAGGGCAGTTGACCAGGACAAACGTCCGGGTTGCACCACCCTTGGATGAATGCGACCCCCAGGTCTCCCCCCATCAATGTGGGACGATCGTCTAAGTCATTGGTCCAACGTGTCGATGGGAGGAGGTGAGCGCGTTGGGGAACGCGCGACATGGGGAAGAGGCGGACGCAATTCCGCCCGCAGTAAAAGGGGAACCCGATATGACCGATGCACCTGCCGTGCGCTCCGAGGCGTCAAGCAGCGCCCTGAGCGGGGCCCAGGTGGGCCCTGGTGGCCCGATGAACGTGCTCGCCGCCGCCCGCGCCGCCGCGGAACTCGCCGCCTACGTGGGCGTCTGCCCGACATGCCTCGCCTGGGAGGATCCCGAAGCGTCAGCGCCAGAAGGCGAGCCTACCCCGGGCCGCCCCGTCTGCCCCACGTGCGGCCGATGCTCCGTGGAGTGGGACCTGGCCCAGCAGATCCACGAACAAGTGGACGAGATGAGAGGCGTCCTCACGCTGGACGAGGCGGTCATGAACGAGCTCGGCATCGACGAGGCATTCACGACCGAGACCGACACCGACGAGGCGTCGGAGCACCCGGATGACCCTGACGACCCGCACGGCACGGATCCGGCCGGTGGCCCGACGGGAAGCCCGCGCCCTGGATCGCCAAGCCAGGTGCCTCGCCGCGACGCCTGATCGGCGGGCCACGAACGCGAGGCCGGGACAGGGCATCGCTCGCGAGCCCAGTCCCGGCCTTCGCGCGCCGTGACATGCCGCGCCGCGGCCGATGACGCGGCGTCACCCCATAAGGCTCATCGACACCCCATAAGGCTCATCGACGCAGCGACCGATCCGGCACGCTCCCAGGCGAATTCCTGTCGAACGTGAGCCGATAAACCGCACCTGACCAGGGGATAACCATCAGTCAGTAAAGTTGGTAAGGAGTTGTTAAAGCACTTGGATCATCGCTTGGGACAAGCAGATTCGCGGCCGACTAGCACGGCGACAGCATCGCCCCGCGGGGCACTCGGCCACGACGAGGCGGTGCGTACCTCTCCCTCCGGCGGGGTACCGACCGTTACGACTAGGGGGTCACCATGGACGCCGACCAGATCGCCACACTGCCGCGCAACCGCACCCTCCGGGGTCAGCGCACCGCTCGTGCGCGCTCCAGCGCCGACGCCCTGAGCCCCGACCGCCTGATCGGCGCCCTGCCGACCTCTGCGGACGACGCGTGCCCCACCTGTCAGGCATGCCACGACGCGCGGCTGAACGACCTTCCGGGTGCGACCCACCCTGGCGTCGACGCCGCGACCTGCCCGACGTGTGGTCAGACGTCTCTCGAGTTCGGCCTGCTGCTGGCCCTCGATGAGATCATCGGCGAACTCCACGGCTTGGCTCGCCTGGACGCCGCGCTCTGACCACCGTCGCCGCCTCGCCGGCGGCGACCGGTCGGCCCACGTGCCGACCCGCACCACTGCAAGGGACCTGTCGTGGGGGCAGGTCCCTTGCAGCGTTCCCGGGCGATTGCTCCAGGGAACGTCGAAAATGACAACGATCAGGCCCGGGTCATCGCATCTCAGCGAAGGCCCGGGCCTGATCGTGGCTCCGTCCCCCGTGGCGGGCCGATCGACCCCCTGACAGGTCGAGTGCGATGACGCCGGTGTCCCGCACACCCCAAGGATGCGAAACGAGGGGCTCGACTCCACACGGGACCCCGGAAATCAAACTTTCGGCGTAAGTCCGGACGTCCGACTCAGACAAAAGGATGATCCTCCGCGCCGCGATCGACCGCTTCCACCGGCTCCAGATCCGGCGGCTCGCTCTCGGGGGGCGCGAAGGGAAGGATCGCCTCGACGACCCACAGGCCGTCGCCCTGCGAGGCGCTGAACGTGCCGCCGAGGATCGACAGGCGCTCCTCCAGCCCCGAGAGCCCGAGCCGGGTCGAGGGCAGCCTGCGCCGGGAGCGCACGTCGCCGCCTGGGACGTCGGCGTTGCTGACCCGGATGCGGAGGCCACGGTCCTCCTCGCGCACCACGATGCTGCACGGCGCCCCCTCCGGGGCGTGCTTCACGATGTTCGTCGTGGCCTCCCGCAGCACGCGGTCGGCGGCGAGTTCCACGCTGCGCGGCATCGGCCCGACCTGACAGGACACCTCGACCGGGAACTCGAGGGAGCGCAGCCGCTCGGCCACCGCCTGGACCACCACCGACACCTCGCGGGCCTCCGCGGCGCCGCTCTCGTCGATCAGGTCGCTCGTGCGCAAGACCTGCAGCAACCGCTTCAATTCGTCCAGTGCCGTGCGCGAGGTGCGTTCGATCTCGTCGCGTGCCTCGGCCAACTGGCCGGGCTCATCGGTCATCCGCATGAGCGAAGCCTGCATCGTGATGATCGTGAGCTCGTGCGCGACGACGTCGTGCAGTTCCCGCGCCAGGAGCGAGCGCTCTCGCTGCCGCGCCACTTCGGCCTGACGCGCGAGTTCGGCGACGCGCTCCTCCGCCCGCTTCCGACGGCGTACCGCATTGCCGAAGGCCCAGGCGACCGCCCCCACCAGCAGCAACAACGGAGCCCGCAGGAAGAGCACGTCGAGGGGCGCCGTACGACCCAGGGCAATACGGACGGCCGCTTCCACGACGAAGACGACCACGACCGTTGCCGTGACCTTCCGATCGTTGCGGAACGCCGCCCCGGCGAGGGCCACTCCGACAGCCAGAACTACCGGTGTGGTGCCGTGGAAGAGTCCGAGCACGGAGCACAGCCCGGCGAAGAACGCGCTGAGCCAGCCGCGCCGGAAGGCGAGCGCGATCAGCGTCGCGGACAGGGCCGCGGATGCCGCGATGTGCAGACCCGAGGCCGGCCAATCCTGACGCGCCAGCGCGCCGCGCGTGTCGTCCAGAAACGAGACGACCGCGTAAATGATGACGAGCAGAGAGAACCAGTAGAGCGCCCGGTGCTCCGGCAACCCGGCGTCGCGCAGCGAGTATGTCGCGGGCTTCAGCGCGCGACGTCCCTCAGCTCGGATGCGGAGCATGGCGCAGCCGAGCGGATGACCCCAACCGGGCCGAGAGCCTCACCGGCGCCGCAACTCGGGCCGGTCGGTCAGTTGCAGAGTCGCGGGAACGCCTCACAGAACTTGTCCCAGATCCCGAAGGTTCCGGCCTCGCCCCTGCCGCCCCTGTCCCCTCGGTCGTCCGACTGTTGAATCGTGGGAGCCTGCGCCGCCGAGACCTGCGCCGCGTTCGCCACGCCGGGAGCCATCGCCAAGACCGCGATGAAGGCTGCTGCCGCCACCGTTGCGCGCTTCATGATCCTCGTCTCCTTGAGATCAGTGTTTGGGTCGGCGACCTGCGATTGCGCTGTTCGACATCGCACGCGCCGCCTCGCGAAAGTGGATCGCGCCCCCAGCGACTGACAGAATCGCCTACAGCCAACCCTATCCCACGAGCGCAAGAGGGGGCGGACGATGCGAGACGCCACCGTCCTCATCGTGGATGACCAGCAGCTCATGCTGCAGGCGCTCAAGGTCTTCGTCTCCGCCGCACCGGATCTCACCGTGGTCGGAGAGGCGACGAACGGCGTCGAGGCGATCGAACGGTGCGCCGCGCTCAACCCGGACGTGGTGCTCATGGATCTCCAGATGCCGGTGCTGAACGGCGTCGACGCCACTCGACGGATCCACGCGGCCCAGCCCGACGTGCGCATCATCGCGGTCACCACCTTCGGGACGACAGAGGCCGTGGTCGCGGCGTTGCGCGCGGGGGCGAGCGGATACCTGCTCAAGGACACCGAGCCCGAGGCGCTGGTGGCGGCCATCCGGGACGTGCTGGAGGGCCGCAACGTCCTGCATCCCGCGGTGACCGGGGCACTCGTCGAGGCGGTCAAGGCGGCGCCACGCTCGCCGGTCCCCCCGCCCGCCGCGCTGGACGACCAGGGCCCCGAGGGCCTGAACGCCCGCGACCTCGCCGTGATCCGACTGCTCGCCCAGGGGCTGAGCAACGCCGAAATCGCCTCCGACCTGTTCCTCTCCGAGGCCGCGGTCAAGTCCCGCCTGACCCAGATCACTCAGAAGCTCGGCGTGCACAACCGGGTCCAGGTGCTGGTGCGCGCCTGCGAGCTGGAGCTGGTGGAGCCGCGCCTGCGCCGGGAGTCACCGGCCGAGTGATCCGAGGCGCAGGCGAACCCCCGCAGTGCCAGGCTCCAGCTCAGGCCGGCTCCAGCCGGAGGATCGCCAGCCGGTAATCCTCCTCGAGCGCCTCGACCCAGGCATCGGGCCACGCGTCCACGCCGTGTCGGGCGCCGACGAGCGCGCCCGTCATCGAGGCCAGCGTGTCCGAATCCCCGCACGTGCGCGCCGCCCGGCGAAGAGCGCCGACCGGGTCGTCGGCGTACCGGATGGCCACCACCAGCGCAGTCGCTACCGCCTCCTCGGCGATCCAGCCCGGTCCCGACAGCCGGCACGGGTCCTCAAGGTCATCCCAACAGTCGAGTGCCTCGCGGGCGTCGACCAGGCTGCTGCGCGCAACCGCCACCCCGATCGGCCACCACGAACCCCGCGTGTAGTCCGGGTGCTCCTCCAACGGACTCAGCAGCGAGGGGCACGGCACGTCCAGGGCCCGCTGCGCCGCATCGATCCAGTCCAACGGCGGCTCCCCCGCCGCAGCGGCGCGTAGCGCCCCCTCCCAGGCCAGCAGGGCGGCGCAGGTCACCGGGTGTCCGTGCGTCATGGCGGATTGGAGCAGGGGCGCCGGATCTCCGGGCTCCGTCATCAGGATCGCCGAGTGGGCCCGCATCACACCGCCGTTACCCGGCGACTGCGGGTCGGTGGCCCGCGCCCACTCGGCAGGGTCGGCCAGTTCGGCCAGACGCAGGGCGGAGGAGATGCAGGTGGCTCCCGGGGAGCGGCCCTCGTGGTGGTCGCCCTCCACCCACTCCACGAACCGGCGTGCCAGCCGGGCCTCCAGCGACCCGTCATCGTCGCGGAGGGCCCCGGCGACGGCCAGTGCAAGCTGCGTGTCGTCCGTCACGAGCGCAGGGCAGGGGAGGTCGACGTGCGCAAGCCCCGCGTTGCGCGCCGACGCGAACTCGGTCGGCCGACCCATCGCGTCGCCCAGCGCGGCGCCGAGCATGGCTCCGTGGAGCGTGGCGCGGTCGATCACGCGTGGCCCCCCTCCCCGTCCGGCTCGTTTCACATCGTACGAAGCCCGCGCGGCACGCGCCTGCCGCGAAAGTAGGGAGGCCCCACGTGCGCGACCAGCCCCTCCCCTGGGGCACATCGTGCCAGCAGGGCCAGGCCGGCCGCAGAAGCCCGGTGCGAAACGCACCAGGCGTGACGAATGTCAGGACGCGAGGATGACATGCGCCGTAGGCCGCAGCAGCGTGCTCAGGCCATCCTGAGGGCATGGCATCCACCCCCGCAGCCCGCAGCGCGGCCGGCGCGATCACGACGCAGAAGCGTGCGGCGACCGCGGAGGGCAACCTGCGGTCCGCCCTTCGGCGTGGGTCCGCACCCGTCGACCCGTCACCCGACGAGGAGCGTCGCGCTGACGCCGACGTTCGCGGAACCGGCACCCCCCGCGGCGCCTGGATCGGGGCGGCGTGGATCGGCTTCTGGCTGCTGCTGCTCGTCCCCTTGGTGGTCTCCTCGCTCCGACGCGGTGACGCCGCTGGCTGGGGTGCTGCGGGCGCCGTGGCGCTCGGGGCCGCCGCGTACGCGGTCGCGGCCTGGATCGGCTTCGATCCCCGCCGCCCGGCGCGGGTCTCGCGCGTCGGCCTGGCCTGCGTCGGGATCGGGGTGTTCGCGACGGTGCTGACGATGGGCCTGATCGGCGAGGCAGGACTGGTCCTCGTGCCGTATGTCGCCGTGTCCATGGTGTGCAGCATGCCGCTGGCCTTCGGAGTGCCGATCACCCTCGGCGGCCTCGCCCTCACGCTGGTCGGCGTGGGCGGCTTCGGCTGGGGAATCGACCACCCGTCGGGGATGATGGGCGGGATCCTGCTCGGAGCCGTCATCGCCACCCTCGGCACCTCGATGGGCCGCTGGTCGATCCAGCGGGACGTGGCCGCGTCGCAATATCGTCGCCAGGCCCTCGAGCTCGGTATCCAGGACGAACGCAACCGGATGGCCCGAGACCTGCACGACATCCTCGGACACTCCCTCACGGTGATCTCGCTCAAGGCCGACCTCGCCGGCAAGCTGATCGAACGCGATCCGCAGGCGGCCCAGCAGGAGCTTCGGGAGGTCCAGGCGCTCGCCCGCTCCGCGTTGGCCGACGTGCGGGCGACCGTGAACGACTATCGCGAGATCTCCTTGGTGAGCGAGCTCGTCCGGGCCCGCCAGGCGCTCACCGACGCCGGCGTCCGCTCCGTGCTGCCCGCCGCCGTCGACGACGTCGATCCGGAGCGGCGCGAGCTCTTCGCGTGGGCCGTGCGGGAGGCTGTCACCAACGTGATCCGGCACGCGGGGGCCCGGACCTGCACGGTGACGCTGGCCCGCGACCGCCTCACGGTCAGCGACGACGGCCGCGGCCGGGTGGGGTCCGGCGACGGTAGCGGACTGGATGGCCTGCGCGAACGTGCCCGCAGGGCCGGCGCCGTCGTGGAAACGGGGCCGCGCGGCGGCCCCGATTCGACGCGGCCGGGTTTCGTGGTGACGGTACGGGAGGACTCGTGAGCATCCGGGTGTTGCTGGCCGACGACCAGGCCCTGGTCCGCGGTGCCCTGGCCGCGCTGCTGTCCTTGGAGGACGATCTGGAGGTCGTCGGGCAGGTCGGGCGCGGCGACGAGGTGCTGGCCGCCTGCAGGGAGTGCTCGCCCGACGTCGTCCTCATGGACGTCGACATGCCGGGAATGGACGGCCTGGCGGCGACCGCGCGAGTCCGCGAGGAACTGCCGGACGTCAAGGTGCTGATCGTGACGACCTTCGGGCGGCCCGGGTTCCTGAAGCGGGCGATGCACAGCGGGGCGCACGGGTTCGTGGTGAAGGACACGCCCGCGGACGACCTGTCGGAGGCCGTCCGGCAGATCGCCGCAGGGCTCCGGGTCGTGGACCCCGCCTTGGCGGCGGACTCCCTCGTGCTGGGCGAGTCGCCGCTGACCCCCCGGGAGACCGAGGTGCTGCAGGCGGCCGCGGACGGCGCCACGGTCGCGGTCATCGCCAAGCGGGTCCACCTGTCCGAGGGCACCGTCCGCAACCACCTGTCCTCCGTGATGGGCAAGACGACCTCGGGCACGCGGGCGGAGGCGGTCCGCGTCGCCATCTCGCACGGCTGGATCCTCGGCTGAAGGCCGCGCATATTCGCCGGGTGCCCCTCGCTTGTCCCGGAGGCTGCGGGCCCGCGGGCTAGGGTGAACCATGCGCACCGGCGAGCGTGTCCTGGCGGCGGCGGACGGCACCGACCTGTTCGTGCACTCCTGGCTCCCCGAGGAGGCATTCCCCGGGGGTGCCCGCGCCGTGGTGCAGGTGGCGCACGGGATGGCCGAGCACGCCGGGCGGTACGGGCAGTTCGCACAGGCCCTCACCCAGGCCGGATACGGCGTCTACGCCGATGATCACCGCGGCCACGGCCGCACCGCCGGCGCCCTGGCGCACGCCGGCTACCTGGCAGGGTCCCGCGGGTGGGACCGCCTCGTCGGCGACCAGCTCACGGTCACCGAGCACGTGGCCGCCTCCCACCCCGGAGTCCCGATCGTCCTGTTCGGACACAGCATGGGCAGCTCACTGGCCCGCGCCTACGCCCGTCGCCACGGGGAGGGCCTGGCCGCCCTGGTGCTGTCCGGGGTCAGCGGCGACCCCGGGGTCCTGGGTCGCGCTGGCCACGCCGCCGCCCAGCTGGAGATGCGCGTGCGCGGACGCAAGGCCCGCAGCCCGGTCATGGACAAGCTCCTCTTCGGCACGTTCAACCGTCCGTTCGCCAAGGACGGCGGCGCGCGGACCGACTTCGACTGGCTTTCCCGGGACGCGGCCGAGGTGGACGCGTACGTGGACGATCCCTGGTGCGGCTTCGTGTGCACCACCAGCTTCTACGCGGACCTGATCGGCGGCGTCCGGGCGGCCACGAGCAGCTGCGAGGGCGTGCCCGAGGACCTGCCGGTGCTGATCGTGGTCGGTGCCGAGGATCCGGTCGGCGGCGAGGCGGCCGGCGTGCAGGTGCAGCGGCAGTATTGCGACGCGGGGCTGGAGGACGTCTCCCTGCGGGTCTATGCGGGAGCCCGTCACGAACTGCTCCACGAGACCAACCGGCGCGAGGTCCTGGACGATGTGCTGACCTGGCTGGACGAGCGCTTGACCACGCCCACGCCCAACGGGGGCTGACGCGCACCACCCGACCTTTCACCCTTGACCACGACGATGCCCGGCGAGGTCGTACCGTGGCCCCGGGACACCGCAGCGAGGTGGAGGTGAGGCGTGAGCAACGTCCAGATCGCGCTGCTGCTGTGCCTCGGCGCGGGGCTCGCCACGGGACTCGGCAGCATCATCGCGCTCGCCCACCGGCGACCGGGCCCCCGGTTCCTCGGCGCCAGCCTCGGTCTGTCCGCCGGCGTCATGATCTTCGTCTCGATGGTGGAGCTGCTCCCCAAGGCAGGACAGCTCGTCGCGGGCACCGTCGGCGAGGATCGGGCGGGGTGGGTGGCGTTCGGAGCGTTCCTCCTCGGAGTGCTCGTCGTCGGCGTGATCGACCGGATGGTCCCCAGCGAGGTGAACCCGCACGAACCCGTCGACAGCGAGGCCTACCGGCGGGCCCTGCTGATGCGCACGGGCCTGATGACCGCCTTCGCGCTCGCGATCCACAACTTCCCCGAGGGTTTCGCCACCTTCATGGCAGCGATGGCCGATCCCAAGCTGGGGGTGCCGGTCGCGGCAGCGGTCGCGATCCACAACATCCCGGAGGGAGTGGCGGTCGCGGTCCCCGTCTACCAGGCCACCGGCTCGCGACAGAGGGCGTTCTTGTACTCCTTCTCCTCCGGTCTCGCCGAGCCGATCGGGGCGCTCGCCGGGTTCCTCATCCTGGCGCCGTTCCTCAACGATATGGTGACGGGCATCACATTTGCCGGAATCGCCGGAATCATGGTCTTCGTCTCGGTGGACGAGCTCTTGCCCAGCGCCCACGAGTTCGGCGACCATCACGCCGCGGTCTATGGGGTGATGGGAGGCATGGCCGTGATGGGCGTCAGCCTCCTCGTCCTCGCGTAACCCGCCCGCGACGGGCCGTGACCAGAAGCGATTTACCTGCCGTCCTTCGACCGTTCAGCCCCCGCGTCGGCCATGATGGTGGGGTGAGCAACGCCGCCATACTGCCTGATATCCGTTACGCCCTCATCGGCGGCCACGTCGTGGTCGATTTGATGAACACCGTCGAATGGCGTCTCGACCCCGACCAGTCGGCCGAAGAGCTGACCTCGTTCGGGCACCTCATCGCGTGGGCGCGACAGTCCGAACTACTCACGCCTGAAGAGGTGAGTACCCTCACGACCCTCACCGCGGAGCACCCGCGGCTCGCCGAGCGGGCGTTGAGTGACGTCATGGAGCTGCGCGAGCACGCGTACGCCGCGCTGTTGCAGGGCGACGACGCCGCCGCCGTGGCGTTGACCGAGCGCTATGTGCAGGCCCTGTCCCGCGCGCAGCTCAACCGCAACGACGCCGACTGGGCCTGGGCGGATCGGACCGTCACGCTCGATACCATCGGCGACCGGCTGGCCATCGCCGCGGTCGACCTCATGCGCTCCGCCGAGGTGAAGTGGCTGCACCAGTGCGAGGACGTCATCTGCGGGTGGGTCTACCTGGACACCTCGCGGCGCCGCAACCGCCGCTGGTGCATCGCCGACGAGTGCGGCAACCGCAACCGGGCTCGCGCCTATTACGCGCGGAAGACGGGCCGTGGCTGACATCGACGCAGAGACGCCGACCTCCAGTGCGGTCCGACTGCCCGGTCTCGTGGGCGTCGCCGGCCGCCGCGAGCTGAGCGACGCGGCCGTCCCCTACCCGATCCGGGTGGCGGGCGCCTGGGCGTGGCGGATCATCGTCATCGCGGCCGCCGGCGCGCTCATCTTCACCGCTGCCAGCAGGGCCAGCAACATCCTGATCCCGCTCGCCGTGGCGGTCCTGCTCACCTCGCTGCTCACCCCGTTGGTCAACGCGCTCCACCGGGGCGGCTTCCCGCGCGCCCTCGCCTCCCTGTCCGGCGTGCTCGCGCTGATCGTCGCCGTGGTGGGGATGATCACGATCGCCAGCACCCAGGTGGCCTCGGGCTGGACGGACATGGTCTCGAGCCTGTCCCAGGGCCTGGACAGCATCCAGCGCTGGCTCGCGGACGGGCCCTTCAACGTCACGGGCGAGCAGCTGTCGCAACTCCTGGAGACGGCCCGGCAGGCGGTCTCCTCGAACCAGTCGGCGATCACCTCCGGAGCCCTGGCCGTCGGCGCCTCCGCCATCGACTTCCTCGCGGGCACGCTGATCGCGCTGATCGCGACGTTCTTCTTCCTGCTCGAAGGCCGCAAGATCTGGGCCTTCTTCGTCGTCATGCTGCCCGTCGCCGCGCGGGTCCCCGTCTTCGAGGCCTCGCGCCGGGGCTGGCGCTCCCTGGCCCAGTACGCCCGCACGCAGGTCATGGTGGCCGGCGTCGACGCGATCGGCATCGGCATCGGGGCGCTCGCGCTCGGCCTGCCGTTCGTGGTCCCGATCATCCTCGTCGTGTTCGTCGCCTCGTTCGTGCCGATCGTGGGCGCCTTCGTGTCCGGTGCGCTGGCGGTGTTGATCGCCTTCGTCGTCAAGGGGCCGGTCACGGCGCTGATCATGCTGGCGATCGTCCTCGGCGTCCAACAGATCGAATCGCACGTCCTGCAGCCGTTCCTGATGGGGCACGCGGTCGCGCTGCACCCGCTCGCGGTCATCGTGGCGGTGGGCGTGGGGACATACCTGTACGGGATCGTCGGAGCCCTGTTCGCCGTGCCGTTGCTCGCCACCCTCAACAGCACCCTGCGATATCTGGTGGGCCACGATCCGTTCCCCGATCTCGGCAGGGATTCGCCGCAGCAGCTGCTGCCGCCGGAGGAGCAGGCGGAGGTCGCCGACGAGGACCCGGTGACCGCAGCCCGCCGCGCCGAGCAGGGCCCGGCCGCCACCGCTCAGGGTCAGCGGGGCTCCGACGACGAGGAGTGAGCGGCCACGAGGGCCTGCCGCACGAGGCGCGGCGACGGGTTGGTGTGGGCGACCCCGTCGATGACCACCGTGGGCACCGTCTCGCAGCCGTCGTTGACCGAGCGTACGTAGGCGGCGCCCTCCGCGTCGGCCCAGATGTCGACCCAGAGCGCGTCGGCGCGCCGCCCACCCAGGGAGTGCGCGAGACGCTGGCAGTAGACGCAGCCCGCGCGGTAATAGACGACCACGCCACCGGAAGTGGCCGCGGCCTGCGCCTCCTCCTGGGACACAGAGGGGGGAAGGCGGGTGGGCGCGAAGTAGGCCGCGGCGGCCAGCAGCACCAGCGCGAGCAACACTCCGACGCCGAGGCGCCCACCCCCCTCCGGCACGGCGAGTACGAGCAGCACGACGCCGAGCAGTCCGTACGCGATGGTGGGAGCCCATGCCTTCACCTCTCCCACGCTAGCGGGACCGACCGTGCCGAGGCGTGACCCGCTCTCCCGCGGGTGCGTCCGGGCGTCCGCGGCCGGCGCCCCTCCGGCACGGAGCGACCCGGCGCCATTGCGGAACCCGGCGGGCTCGGGACACAGTGGCCCGCATGGACACCTCGTATGAAAACCTGCGGGTCTGCCGCGAGGGCACGGTGACCACCATCACCCTCGCCCGCCCCGAGAAGCGCAACGCGCTGTCCGTCGCGACGATGACCGAGCTCACCGCGGCGCTCGCCGAGGCCGGGGACACCGACGCGCTCGCGGTCGTGCTCGCCGCCGACGGGCCGGTCTTCAGCGCAGGACACAACTTCGGCGACATGGCCGGGGCCGACCTCGAGACGACGCGGGCCATCTTCCGGCAGTGCACTCAGATGATGGACGTGGTCCAGTCGATCGGCCAGACGGTGATCGCGCGGGTCCACGCGCTCGCCACCGCCGCCGGGTGCCAACTCGTGGCGACCTGCGACCTGGCCGTAGCCGCGGAATCGGCCGGCTTCGCGATCCCCGGCGGCAAGGGCGGTCTCTTCTGCCACACCCCGCTGGTGGCGGTGGCTCGCAATGTGGGCCGCAAACGGGCGCTGGAGTTGGCGCTGTCCGGCGACGTGATCGACGCGCGCACGGCCTGCGAGTGGGGGCTGGTGAACGCCGTCGTGCCCGATGAGGACCTCGACACCGCGGTGGCCGACCTCGTCGCGCGGGTGACCCGTGGCAGCGCGGCCAGCCGCACGCTCGGGAAGCAGACCTTCTACGCGCAGGTCGGCCTCGACCAGCGAGCGGCCTACGCGCTCGCCGTCGAGGTCATGGCCGCCGCCGCCACGGGCGCGGACGCGCAGGAGGGGATCTCGGCCTTCCTGGGCAAGCGTGCCCCGAATTTCACCAGTCGTCCCTGATCCCGGCGCAACCCGAGCCTGACGCCCGCCACCCCCACATCTCGGCGTCGGGCACCCCTCCGCCTGCGCCTCAACGCCGCGGCGCGCGTTGGTGGTGCCGGAGGGGGAATCGGAGGAGGATGGTGACCCCGGGCAACAGGCGAGGAGGCCAGCGGTGGACCGACACGACGCGACCCTCGCCTCATACGACGCGCGAGTCGCCGCCTACCTGGACCAGACCCCGCCGGGGCCGAGCGCGTTGGCGCACTGGCTCGCCCACTTCATCGGCGATGCGGTCAGCCCGGGTGCCCGCGTGTTGGAGGTCGGCGCGGGTGGCGGTGCCGATGCCGCCCTGCTGCGCGAGAAGGGCCTGGAGGTGCTCGCGACCGACGCCTCCCAGGGTTTCGTCGACCACCTGCGCGCGCACTCCTTCCCCGACGCGCAGCGCTACGACCTGACCTGCGACGACCCACCGCCCGGTCCCTGGGACATCGTCTTCGCCAACGCCGTGCTGCCGCACATCCCGCGGGAGGACCTGGTGCCGGTCCTGCGCCGCCTGTTGGAAACGGTCGGCGACGAGACGGTGCTGGTCGCCAGCGTGAAAGTGGGCGACGGGGAGGGGTGGACGACGGCGAAGCTGGGGGCGCCCCGTTGGTACACCTATTGGCACCGCGAGGCATTCCACCGGGCGCTGCGCGAGGCCGGCTGGGTCGTCGAGGAGTCCCGCTCCCGGTCCGGGCGCTCCGACGACTGGATCTGCGTGGTCGCGGTCCCGGAGCGCAGCGCACTGTCGGCGGCGTTCGACGAACGGGCCGAGCACTACCGGACCAGCGGCTGGCACGCCGAGCATGGCCGCCGGCTCGTCGACACCGCGCCGTTGAGCCCCGGCGCGATCGTCGTCGACGTGGCCGCCGGCACCGGGTTCGTCACCCGTGCGGCGGCGGCCGCGGTCGGGCCGACCGGGCGGGTGATCTCCGTCGACCTGTCGGAGGGCATGCTCGGCGTCCTCGACGAGGAACTGCGCGAGGACGAAGCCGCCGGGGCGGCGCTCGCGCCGGTCGAGCTGGTCCGGGGCGACGCGACCTCCCTGCAACTGCCGGATGCCTCGGTCGACGCGGTGCTGTGCGGGGCGGGGCTGGTCTACATGCCCCTGGAGGCGGCCCTCGCCGAGTGGTTCCGCGTCCTTCGACCGGGGGGCCTCATCGCGGTGGCGACGATGGCCGCGGGACATCCGCCCGCCGCGGCGCTGTTCCTCCGGCATGCCCGGGCGTTCGGTCTGAACCTCGCCGACCCCGGAGAACGGCTCGGTACCCGCGCCGCCTGCGAGGAGGCGCTGCGGACAGCGGGCTTCGTCGAGGTCTCCTGCGCTGAGGGCACCGTGCCCTATCCGCAACAGGACCTGGACCGCGCGTGGGACGTGATGGAGCGGATGCGCCGGGGGGAACTCGCCGCCCTGCCGAGCGCCGAGCGGAGCCGGTTGCGCGCCTCATACCTCACCGAGCTCGATCTGCTGGCCCGGACCGACCCCGACTTCCTGACCTGCCAGGGGCTCTACGCCCTGGGCCGCAAGCCGGGGGCGGCGATCCCGGGCTGACGGCGGCGCCTTCGGGCCGTTGACGTCACCCCGTCGTTGACGTCACCCCGGCAGACACGCCGGGCGGGGGTGCGGCGCGCCTCGCGCACCGGCCCCGTGGCACCATCGAATGCGCCAGGGGTCGTGGTCAGGGCGGCCTCGCGACCTCGTCGGAGACGAACATGAGCGATTCGCAGTATCCGCCCCCGGACGGGCAGCCGCAGTACGGCCAGCCGGGACCGCCACCGAACCAGCCCGCCTACGGGCAGGGGCAGCCACCGCAGCACGGCCAGGAGCAGGGTGGCTACGGCCCGGCGGGGGGCTGGGCACCGGCTGCGGTGACCAGGCCGCCCGCGATGGACAAGGCCGTGCAGCTCATGAAGGTGGGCGCGGTGATCGGCGTGATCAACGCGCTCTCGGCGCTGCTGATGCGCGGCCAGATGCGCGACATCGTCGTCGAGAGCAACAACGCCCAGCCGGCCGACGCCCGACTCTCTCCCGACGCGATCGACACCGCGGTGTCCCTGTTCCTCGGGATGGGCGTGTTCTTCGGTCTCATCGGCGCAGGGCTGTGGCTCTGGATGGCGTCGGCCAACGGCAAGGGCAAGTCGTGGGCTCGCGTCGTCGCCACGATCTTCTTCGTCATCTCGGTGCTGTCGTTCGCGAGTAGCTTCCTGCAGCCCCAGCCGACGCTGTCCCGCCTCGTGTCCCTGCTGGTGGTGGCTGTCGGCGCGGGTGCCATCTACTTCATGTACCAGAGGGAGTCGACGGCCTTCTACGAGGCGTCCTCCCGACGCTGAGTCGGATGGCGGCGCCGGCAGGCGCGCACGTGACGACGGCCCCGCGACCACGCGGGGCCGTCGCTCGTTTTCGCCGGCGGGCTCAGCCCGCGAGACGCGCCTGCTCGGCGTTGACGACCGCTGCGGCCCGCTCCAGGGCGCGACCGGCAGCCGCGCCGGTGACCAGCGAGTCGGACACCGCGCTCGCCAGCGCCTGCGCGCAGGCTGGGGTCCAGCGCAGGGGCGCGACGTAACCGTCCGTGCCCACCAGCTGGCTGACCTCGTGCGCCGGGCCGGAGCGCAGCGCGTCGACGCGGGCGACCAGGGATGACCGCGCGGGCAGGTGGAGCCCGTCGGAGCCGGCCAGCTCCACCTGCGCGTCGACCTGATCGATGCACAGCCAGCGCACATACCGCTTGGCGAGGTCCAGCTGCGGCGACCTCGCCGACACGCAGGCGGTGTGCGCGGTCACCAGGACCGTGCGCTTCCCGCTGGCCATGGCCGGCCACGGGAGCACCCCGAAGTCGTCGCCGATCGCCCGGTGCACCGCCGGCAACGTCCACAGGCCGGTGCTCTGCATGCCGACCAGGCCCTGGGTGAACGGGTCGGTGACGTACCACTGCGGGGATACGTCGAGCAGCACCTGCTTCTTCTCGAACGGCACCGCCAGCAGGGCGAGCGCCGCGGCGACGGTCGGGTCGGTGAAGCCTGCGCCCCCGCGCGACGTCAGCAGCTCGGCGCCCGCCGAGCGCACGATCGGGACGGCGATGGCGTCCGCCACACCCCCCGTCCCCAGGTAGAGGCCCTTGACCTTGTCGGTGGTCAGGGCGGCGCAGGCGGCGACCAGCTCCTCCAGCGTGCGCGGAGGGCTCACCTTCGCCTTCTCCAGCATCGAGCGCCGGTAGATCAGGAACCGGGCATCGAGGAGCTGCGGCACGCCCCACACTCGCCCCTCGTCGGTCACCCGGGCGAGCGCGCCGGCGTGGATGTCGGACCGGGCCTCGCCGAGCAGGTCGGTCAGGTCGGCGAGGTTCCCGGAGCGGATCTGCGCCAGGGTGGGTCCGGCGTCGGTCTCGAACACGTCGGGCGCGCCGTTGCCGCCGAGCGCGGCGACCAACTCTTGGGCGTACCCCTCCTGCTTCCACGTCACCTGGACCTGGGCGTCGGAGAACCGGGCCGCGATGCGTTCCAGGGCCCGCGGCCCGCTCGTGGTCGGCGCGTACTCGGGCTCGGTGAACCGGTGGACCCATTGGGTCAGCGTCGGCGCGGGCGAGCTCGTCGGACCGGGCTGCGGCTCCCCGCCGCAGGCAGCGAGCGCCCCGGCCGCCGCGAATCCGCCCGCCACACCGAGCAGCCGGCGCCGCGTCAGCGCGGTCAGGTCGGGGTCGTCGCTGGCCATGACGGATGCTCCTTCGATCGGTGGTGCGGAGGGACCCTGCGACGCCGACCTCTGCATGCGGCAGCGGGATCCCCACCTGGGATTCTGCCGCCAGGTGATGCGCGATTCCCGCCCGAATCCCCTTTCGGGCGGGCCCTGTGATCGAGATCGCGCCCAGTTTTCCGGGTCGGCGACGGCGTCAGCGCTGGCCAGCGCCCGTCCCGCGACTTGTGACGTAACTCGCGCCCAGTGTCCGCGTTCGATCACGGCGCGTCGAAGGTTTCGGCGCCTATCATCGCCGAATCGCTTGATTTACCAATCAGTAGGTCAAGAAGCCCTCGCCTGCCGGCTTCGCCGAGGAGGTCCCGATGTCCCAGGTGCGCCCCATGACGCTGCACCCCAAGACGCTGCGCGCCGCGCCGCGGCTCCGAACCGGCACGCTCGACGACGTGCCCGGCATCGTCGCCCTCGAGGCCGACGTGGACCCCATCGACGCCGACGTCCCCGGCCACACGCCGCATGATCACAGCTACCCCCTCTGGGGCGCCGGCCGGAAGTGGCGCCAGGCGCTCCAGGACCCCGCCTACCACGTCGAGGTCGTGGAGTGCCCCGCGCGCGGGATCCTCGCCTACTGCTCCAGCCGAGCGACGCCCTCCGCCGTGTGGCTGGAGCACATCGGCGTCGCGAAGGACCTGCAGGGCTCCGGCCTGGCCGTGCAGCTGCTCGCCGACACCCGCGCGCGCTACCCCGGAAGAGACCTCCACCTGCTCGTGACCGAGACCAAGGCGCGGGCCCGCCGGTTCTACGAGCGGGAGGGATGGGTCGCACGTGAGGAGGAGACCCCGTTGTTCCTGCGAGTCGGCGACCCGATGGTGGAGTACGTGTGCGACGCGGCGAGCTAGGCCGCGACGCGGCCCACTACGCGCACTCGACGCTGCGGGCCGCCGCGACCGCGCTGCCCCCGAGGTCGCGCGACCTCGCAGCCCGGGTGCTCGGCGGCCTCGGTCCGGCGCCCGACCGGCTCGACACGGACTGGGCGGCCCGGCCGACCCGGGACCACCCGCGGCCCGTCGTGCTCATTCACGGCACCAACGACACCTCCGGTGCCTGGGGTGCGGCGGCGCGGACGCTGCGGAAAGACGGATATGCGGTCTTCGCGCCGGACTACGGCCACGAGACCACCAGCGTCCGGGGCCGGGCCGGAGGCGGCGGGACCGGCGACATCGAGGACTCCGCGCGCGAACTCGCGGCGTTCGCCCGCACGGTGTTGGAGGCCACCGGCGCCGGCGCCGTGGACCTCGTGGGGCACAGCCAGGGCGGACTGCTGGCGCACCTCGTCGCGCGCGAGGGCGGCCTGCCGGTCGACCGGCTGGTGACCCTCGGCTCGACGCTTCGGGGCACCGCGCCGCTCGGCGCGCTGGACCCGATCGCCCAGACGCGTGCGGTCGCCGCCGCGTTGGACGCCTTCCTCGGCCCGTCGGCCCGCCAGCAGGTGCGCGGCAGCGCGCTTCTCGACCGCCTCGCGACGAGCCCGGAGACGCGGTCCGGCATCACCTACGTCTCCATCGCCTCCCGGCACGATCGCACGGTGCGGCCGGCCTCCGCGCAACACCTGGCGCCGGGCCCGGGGGTGCGCAACATCTGGCTCGACGACCTCGCCCGGGTCTCTCATGCCCAGATGCCGCGACACCCCGCCGTGATCGCGCTGGTGCGTCAGGCCCTCGCCGGCTGAGCGGGGCGCGACGCGCTCAGCCGGAGCGCCGGGTGATCGAGCCGATGATGTCGCCGAATCGTTGGACACGTTCGAGGTCGGAGTCCGCGCCCAGGATCGCGGCCCAGGCCGGCACGGTCTCCGCCGCGAAGTAGCGGTGCCCGTGACCGCCGGGCACGTTGTTGGACATGGCCATGTCGGCACTCACCTGCCAGAACGTCACCAGGGGCAGCCACCCCATCTGGGCCTGCGGATCGTCCGCGCGGGTCTCGGCCAGCCAGTCGGGGGTCTGCCAGATCAGAGTCGGCGACCACCAGGCCACCGGGTCGGATCGGTGCTGGAGGTAGGCCACCCGCGGGAACTCCCACTGCCCGAGGGGGCGGCCCCACCGGTCCGCATACAGCTCTCGCGGGTTGCCCGCGAAGCGGAAGGAGCGACCGTTGGCCACGACGGGGTTCACCTCGTCCGAACCGGGGTTGCGGCGGTTCGTCAGGTCGCTCAGAGTGCCGCTGAAGCTCGGCGTCCCGGTCCATAACGCGCCATCCACCTGCTCCAGCATCTGCTCCGGGCTCGCGAACGCGTCATTGCCGCCGAAGGCTCCGAGCGACTCCCCCGTCACGTAGACGCGCGGCCGGGACCCCTCCGGCATAGCCAGCACCCGCTCCCGCACTCCGTCGAGCAGGACGCGGGCCGCCCGCGGCGGGTCGTCGGGCGCGGTGAGCAGGCCGAGCGCGGACGGGAGCGTCGAGTACTGCATCGAGGCGATGGCCGTGTCCCCGTCCTGCAGGTACTCGAACGCGGCCGCGCCCCACTCGTTGATGAACCCCGTGCTGGTCGCCGCGGCGACCAGGATGGAACGCCGCGACCAGGCGTCCGTCCGGTCCAGCTCCGCCAGCACCGCGTCCCGGGCCCCCTCCATCGTGGGATTGCGATCCACCCCCGCGAAGACCCGGATCGGCTCCAGGGCGGCGCGACCTGTCGACTCCGAGATGTCGTCGTGGCTCGGGCCGGAGCTGACGAAGATCGCCCCGTCCTGCCCCAACGTGTGCCACGGTTGGCCGGAACCGGGGCCCCCCGACTTGAAGGGGGTGCTCGGGGCGGTCATGCCCGCCGGGTCCTGGGCGTTGACACGCTCCGCCGAGCGTTCGGCGATGGCGAGCCCTCCGCGAAGCACCACCTGGTCCATGAAGAGCCCGACGATCAGCACCGTCAGGACGCTCGCGAGCAAGCGGATGATCGACGCGCGCAGGAAGCGACGCCGGGCCAGCCCCCGCGTCAGCGCGTCGAACAGCGCCTCGACCGCCCGCCAGACCAGCAGGAGCAGCCAGGCCACGCCGAGCGTCACCAGCGTGGAGAGCGGGACCCACTCCCAGCCTGGCGGCGGCAGATCCGCATACCGTGACGTCGCCTGCTGGCTGCGCAGCGACGCCCACGGCATCGCGACCAGCCCGACCGCGAGGAACAGCCACCACGCCAGCCGCAGCGCCGTCTCCGCCCGCGGTCGCACGGAGACCCGCAGCTCGAGGTGGCGCTGCAGCGCGCCGCCGGCCCAGCCCAGCGCCACCCCGATCGCATAGCCCAGGACCGCGCAGATCGCCGCGATCAGGCCCTGGAGATACCACGGGCGCGGCAGCAGGGAGGGCGTCAACGATCCCCAGTAGAAGAGCAGCCCCACAAGCGCTCCGGACCGGGAGGTCACGCCGAGCCGCTCCCATACGCTTCCCGCCATCCCGGCATGCTACGGAGGGCGCGATCCGCGCAGCGCGCCCCTGTCGAGGGGATCCCTTCTCCCGGCAAGAGAATCCGCGCTCGGGAAGCAGCGCCCGCCCCCAGCCGTCCGGGCGTCGCCGAGGCCACACCCCGCCTGCGCACTCGTTGACCAGCGGCGATGGTAGAACTGTTGTCGTCGGCGCTTCGCCCGCCGACCGATTCGGATTCGTTCGCCTCAGGGCCACGTCGGGGTGGACGATGGGGAACGGGAAGGCTTTTCGACCGACGCCGCAAGGAGGTGGACGCGATGACGCTCCTGCATTGGGGCCCCGCGTTGCAGGTCGGGTTCGGCGACATCGACGCGCAGCACCGCCGCCTCGTAGGTCTCGTCAACACCCTCGACGACGCGATGCGCGTCGGCCGGGACCGGGATGTGTTGGGCACGGTCCTGCGTGAGCTGGTGCGCTACACGACGCTTCACTTCGCCTATGAGGAGAAGCTGATGGCCCGCCACGGGCTGGCGGACGACACCCACTCGGCCCAACATCGCCTCGAGCACGAGCAACTGACGGGAGAGGTCGAGGTCTTCCAACGGGACTTCCTCCTCGGCGATGCCGACGTCTCCAAAGAGCTGCTGGACTTCCTCCGCACCTGGCTCGCCGACCACATCCTCGGCACCGACAAGGGGCTGGCCGCGGCGCTGCTCGCCGCAGGGGCGGTTTCCGCGGCCTGAACAGGCTTCGCCCACTCGCGGCGGCACCTTCCGAGTACCCTCGATCGCACGGACTCCGCGCGCTTTCGCCTCGTCCGGTGATCGGGTCGCCACGGGAGTTGCATCGGGGAGGAGCGGACCACGACGATGTCGGATCAGACTCTCGAGGCGCAGTTCGGGGCGGCCGCCGGACGTCTTGACGCCCAGGAGCGAGCCTGGGCGGTCGGCATCGGCGCGCTGACAAGGTTCTCGGGGCACTTCGAGACCGCCGAGCTGCGCCCGGTGATCGGCCGGGCATTCGACGCGGGGGATTTCCCGTCGGGACCGTTCCCGTTCACCCCCGCGCAGACCGAGTTTTCGGGCGATGGTCGCGGGGAGGAGGCGGTCGCCCGCTTCGAGTTGTCATCGCAGCGACAGTTCGAATACCGCGTCGGGCTCACCCCGGGGGGACTGCTGTCCGTCGCCCTCACCCGCAGCGGCCGCCTGGACGACGGGTCGGTCGAGCCGTCCCACGTGCTGCTCAGCGACGTCGAGTCGGTCCTGTCGGACACGTTGGTGCTGCTGGAGTGCCTGGCCGGCGAGCTTGAGTATGCGGGCCCACGGCGGCTGCTCATCGGCCTGGTCAGCGACGTCCCGGGCCGGCCGCTGGAGCTGCGCGCCTACGACGAGGACGGCGGCGACGCGCTGCGGCCGGCGGCGGGCTACAACGAGTTCTCCCCGATCGAGGTGGAGTACCCGGGTCGCCTCGATGCGGAACAGACCGAACGCCTGCTGTGGGAGACGGCCCTGGCGATCTCGCTCGCCTTCGGCGTCTTCGTCCCGCAGATGGTGGGCCAGGCCAAGACCAGGACCACCTATTCGTTCGGGGAGCTGTCATGACCGCCGCCGCATCCGGGGCAGGTCCCGGACGACGCCCCGTCCCCTCCCCTCGGCGCGCCGGCCCGCCGCCCGGCACCCCGGAGCACCGGGTGTCGTTCAAGGTCTATTACGAGGACACGGACAGCCTGGGCGTCGTCTACTACGCCAACTACTTCCGGTTCCTGGAGCGGGGTCGTTCCGAGTGCCTCGAAGCGAGCGGCCAGGGCGTGGCGCAGCTCAACGCCGCCGGGGTCATGGTGGTCGTGCACTCACTGGAGGCGACCTTCCGCAACCCCGCCAGGCTCGGCGAGGTGCTCGACGTGGTGACCCAGCCGGTCCTGGAGTCCCCCTACCGGCTGCGGTTCTACCAGCGGCTGGAGCGCGAGCGCGAGCTCGTCCTGTCCGCCCGCATCGATTGCGCGTGCCTGGACGCCGGCGGCCAGCTGATCCCCGTACCGACCTCCGTCGTCGGCGCTCTCGGGGCGCAGCCCTGAACAGCAGTCTGCCCACGAAGCAACGGCTCGCGCGACCACGGCTCGCGCGATAACGGCTTGCGCGATTACGGCACGCGATAACGGCAGGCACCACCCCTGCAGGCAGCGCGACAGCAGACTCCACAACGAAAGATTCGGCGACGCTTCTTGCGTAATCTCTCCCGGCGGGGGCGGCCGAGAGGCG